>JABMQB010000035.1 GCA_013203525.1 Mariniphaga sp. | reverse complement strand
TTCCCAAACCAGGCGCATGGCTTCAATAATTTTATCTTCAGAAACTGTAACAATATCATCCACTTTATCAAGGATAATTGCAAAGTTTCGATCACCCAATGAGGTTAGCAAACCATCGGCAATGGTATTTGGATTTTCAGAAGGAATTAGTGTTTTGCTTTTAAATGATCTGTAAGCATCATCTGCACCAGCAGGCTCACAGGCAATTACCTTACAATTGGGCAACAAATGTTTAGTTGAAATGGCTGTCCCGCTTAGCAATCCACCTCCACCAACCGGGGCAAGTAATATATCAAAATTACCATAATCTTCAATCAGTTCTTTTGCTGAAGTTCCCTGCCCACTAATAACCTGAAAATTATTATACGGATGAACTTCAGTTGCTTTTGTTTCAGCAATTACTTTTGCCAATGTTGATTCCCGCGACTGAAGAGTTGGTTTGCAAAAAGTAATTTTAGCACCATAACCCGCAACTGCTTTCTTTTTAATTTCAGGGGCATTTTCGGGCATAACAATAAAAGCATCAACACCCCGTATTTTTGCCGCCAATGCCAAAGCTGCTGCATGATTTCCAGAGGAATGAGTTGCCACCCCATTTTTTGCTTCTTCCCCGGTTAAAGATAAAACAGCATTGCAGGCTCCCCGAAATTTAAATGCTCCAACTTTTTGAAAATTTTCACACTTGAAAAATAATTCACTATTTGTAATTTCATTAATACTTTTTGAGGTTATTACAAGTGTTCGGTGGGCATAATCTTTAATTCGTTTGTGAGCTTCAATAATATTTTTAAATGTTGGAAGATCCATCTTTATCAAAAGTTTTATTCATAAGATTATAATCGGTATTATAAATTGATTGCCCCGAAAGTTTTTTCATTCGTTTTAACCCGGCATAATAAAGATAGGCAACAAATATTAACCAAAATGTTAGCAACCAGTTAATACCACTCATCAAAATAAAATCGTAAAAACCATGTAAAAGTATTGGAATTAATATGGCCTTCCATAAATATGATTTCTTTTCTTTCTGATAAAATTTTGCGAGCCCAACGTAAAATCCCATGGTAATACCGAAAATTGCATGTGCCGGAACTGCTGTTAATGCCCGCATTAATCCAGTTGACAATCCGCCATCTAAAACATAAAGGACATTCTCAACACCAGCAAAACCAAGAGAAATAAATGTTGCATATACAATCCCGTCAAACTTCTCATTAAAATGTTTGCTTTTCCAAAATAAAAGCAACAAAGCCACGAATTTAAATAATTCTTCTGAAAATGCAGCAATAACAAAAGCATTGTAAGCAGCACCTGAAAGCCCCGTAAAATTGGGTAAGAAGATTGATAGAAATTGTTCAAGAAATAAGATAGGTATTACAATAAATGCTCCTGCAAATAAGGCTTTGGCTAATAATCCAAGTGGTTCTTTTTCATACTTATCGCGGTAGTAAATGTATGCAGCAATAACAATAACCGGAGCAAGTGCTAAAACAATCAGTTCCATTTTTAAAATTTAAAAATCACCTTTAAAAAAATTTGCAGGCACTCCTTTAGTTCCAGTCCGAATTTTGAATACTCCACCGGAAAAGGGATATTGTTTCAACTCTTCATCCGTCATCCCCTGGCGTGCAGTAGTTATATAAAGTGTCATTAAATCAGAATCGCCAAATGCAACAGATGTTACATTTTTAGCCGGAACTTTAATTTTATGAATCAACTCCCCCGTTTCAGGATTCCAGCATCCAACTGCATATCCTCCCCAAAGTGCAATCCATAAATTTCCATCTTCATCAATAGTCATCCCATCGGGAGATCCTGTATCTTTTGGAATTTCAATCGCTACTTTCCCATTGCTTATTTCACCGGTTTTATTATTAAAATCGTACCTCATAACTTTTTGAGTTGGCGTATCGATATAAAACATCTTCGTATGGTCGTTTGACCATACAATCCCATTTGAGATAGAAACTTTATCAATCATTTTTGTGGCGAAGCCTTTCGCGTCAATTTTATATAAAGCTCCGTTATTACCTGTAGCATCAATTTTCATGGTTCCAACCCAAAGCCTACCAAAAGGATCACATTTACCATCGTTAAACCGGTTTTCCTGAAAATCAGATTCGGGATCAACAATAAAATTTTTAGTGCCCGTTTCAACATCTAAATAATAAATACCATTTTGAAGTGCTACAATTACATTTCCCGATTCTGAAGGAACAACAGTCCCAATAATTTGACCGGTCATCAACTCTTTATTTATTTCTACTGCCGGATTATAAATATTAAGTGTTTTCCCGGTAATATTGATCCAGTAAAGTTTTTGGGTTTTATGGTTCCAAATTGCTCCTTCACCAAGTGCAGATTTTGTATCAAGTACCAGTTCGATTTCTGAATTCATTTTTGAACAACCAATAAAAATAAAAAGCGAAAATATCAGGAAATGGAATTTCTTCATACTATTCAACTATACTAAAGGCTATTAATCAGTTCCTTTAAAACCAGCGTCATTTTTGGTTCTGCTTTCATTGCAACCTTTTGAACTTCTTCGTGCGATACTTCCACAATCTGGCCAGGCACACCACTATCGGTAATAATTGAAATACCAAAAATTTTCATTCCCATATGGCAAGCCACTATTACTTCAGGTACGGTTGACATTCCAACCACATCGCCGCCAATTATACGGAACATTTTATATTCGGCTGGGGTTTCAAATGTTGGACCCTGAACTCCCACATAAACTCCTTCTTTCAAATCGAAATCATTTTCAAAAGCAATTAACCGGGCTTTATTTCTTAACCGGTCGTTATAAACATGGCTCATATCTGGAAACCGGGGACCCAGTTCATCTATATTTTTTCCATGTAAAGGATGTTCCGGAAACATATTAATGTGGTCGTTAATTACCATAATATCGCCCACACGATAGGCTGGGTTTAATCCGCCGCTGGCATTGGAAACAAACAAGTGTGTTATTCCCAATAATTTCAAAACCCTTACAGGAAAAGTAACTTCCTGCATAGAATATCCTTCGTAAAAATGAAAACGCCCCTGCATTGCAACAACTTCACGTTTGCCCAGTTTCCCAAAAATTAACCTTCCGGCATGACCTTCAACAGTTGATACCGGAAAATTTGGAATTTCATTATAAGGCAAAGTATATTCTACTTTAATCTCTTCAGTAAAACTACCTAATCCTGATCCTAGTATCACGCCATATTCTGGAG
>JABMQB010000357.1 GCA_013203525.1 Mariniphaga sp. | reverse complement strand
GTTTTCTGGTTTAATGATGCCAGGTCGATTTTCCCAACAACTTTAACATCATCCACCTTTGGCACGTCAGTATCAATGTGTTCCTCTTCTTTTACAATCTGTTCTTCAGTTTCAACCTTAACAGGTTTTTTCTCAATTTTAACCTTGATTTTCTTTTTAAACTCTTCTTTTGGCTTCTCTGTAGCTATCTTGGGAGTTTCAACTTTTACTTCCTTTTTATCTTCAACCACTGGTGGTGGTTGCTTTTCCTTAACAGGTGGTTCCTTTTTAACAGGTGTTACAGATTTTTTTGGTTCAAGGTCAATTTTACCCACAACCTTAACCTGACTTTCTTTTTTTGGTTCTATTTCTTCTTTAACAATTTTTTCAATTTCAGGTTTTGGTTCTTCTTTTGGGGTTTCAACCTTTATCTCAGGAGTTTGATCCTTAACAATAACAACATCTTCAGTTTCTTCCTTAATTTCCGGTTCGTCATTATCAATTGAGATGATTTCTTTTTTAGGTCGTAAACTTTTAAGCTGAATTTTTTCAGATTCCTTTTTTAGGTTGATATCGCTTTTGTATTCTTTCTCAAGCAACTGAATCATTTCTTCCGACACCTTTGTGTTTGGATTTGAATCAATATCAAAACCCTTCTTATGCAGATATTCCACAATTGTATGAATTCCTACATTGAATTCTCGTGCTAGTTTACTTAACCGTTTTGTCGAACCTAATGTCATAAATATTTTGTACTTGTTAATATACCAATACAATAACCATCCGGAATTTGAATTTGCAAGTTTATATGCAAAAAATCAGATCCACAACTTTATATGATTTTTTTTGTATTGAATAACTATTCAAATTCAGATTTTAATATCTTTAATAACTCATCAACAGTCTCTTCTTCCAGGTCAGTTCTTTTTATTAATTCTTCTCTTGTAAGGGTAAGAACATTTTTGGCAGAATCGCATCCAATTGCCTTTAACTCATCAATAACCCAATCTTCAATTTCATCAACAAATTCATCCAGAGTTACATCTTCATCATCTTCAGCCATTTCTCGATATACATCAATTTCATAACCTGTAAGCTGGCTTGCCAGTTTTATATTTAATCCACCTTTCCCAATTGCAAGTGAAACTTCTTCTGGTTTAAGATAAACTTCCGCTTTTTTTGTATCATCATGTATTTTAATGGAAGTAATCTTAGCCGGATTTAATGACCGTTTGATAAACAACTGCAAGTTTGCAGAATAGTTGATTACATCAATATTCTCATTCCTGAGTTCTCTAACAATTCCATGAATTCTTGAACCTTTCATTCCAACACATGCTCCAACCGGGTCAATTCTTTCATCATAAGATTCAACAGCAACTTTAGCACGTTCTCCGGGAACCCTTACAATATTTTTAATGGTAATCAGTCCATCAAAAATTTCAGGTATTTCAAGTTCAAATAATCTTTCGAGGAATACCGGTGATGTTCGCGATAAAATAATTAATGGATTATTATTCCGGTTTTCAACTTTATAAACCACTGCCCTTAATGTATCTCCTTTCCTGAAATAGTCGGAAGGTATTTGTTCATGTTTAGGAAGAATCAGTTCGTTGCCTTCATCATCAAGTACTAATATTTCCTTTTTCCATACCTGATATACTTCACCGGCAACAATCTCACCAATCTTATCCTTATATTTTGCATAAATACTGTCTTTCTCAAGCTCCATAATTTTACTGGCCAGGTTTTGCCGCAAGTTCAGGATAGCCCTTCGCCCAAAATCGACTAATTTAACTTCATCGGTAACTTCTTCGCCAACCTCATAATCATCGTCAATTTTTTTAGCATCAGTAAGGGTAATTTGCAAAGCCGGTTCTTCCAGCTCATCATCTTTAACAACTTCACGGTTCCTCCACATTTCAAAGTCACCCTTATCAATATTAATAATGATATCGAAATTTTCCGCTGTCCCGTATTGTTTAGCCAAAACACTCCTGAATACTTCCTCCAGGACACTCATCATGGTTACCCTGTCAATATTTTTCAGTTCCTTAAATTCGGAAAAGGTGTCAATCAGATTTACATTTTCCATTGCTGCCATTTATTAAAATGATATTATTGTTTTTGCTGATTTAATATTTTTAAAATCCAACTGGATTTCTTCCTCAACTAATTTTTTCTTCTTACTACCTTCCACTTTTACTTTTTTTGTAGATTTAAGTTTTACGCCATTTTCAATTACACTTTCAAGAGTGCCTTTGGTTTTAACACCATCCTGAGTAATAATTTCTATTTCACTACCAACATTTTTATAATATTGCTCAATAACCTTATAAGGTTGTCCTAATCCTGCTGAAGAAACTACTAATTCAAAGTCTTCAGTATCCCTATCAAGAGATGATTCTATTTTTCTGCTAATAGCAATACATTGGTCAATATTTACGCCTTCCTTACTATCAATATAAACATTGATTGCATTGGATTTGCTTACATTCACCTCAACAAGGAACATATTGCTTTCAAGTCCTTCTTTTGCTAAATCAACTATTTTTTTCTTATCAATCATTTTTCAGCAATAAAATAGGGGACTTCCTGTCCCCTTCCCCATGATTTCCTCGAAATCACGGCAAAAATAGTAATTATTCTGTAATATGCAAAACACTATTATACAATAAGCTGATTGTAAGCCAATAGTATTAAAAATTATGAATTTAAATTTTCTGCAATTTGTACATAATATTTCAGAAATTAATAATAAAATCTTCTCATATCACCATTCTTATTTAGAATGATTGTGTATAATCATAAAACTTGTTATTTTTGTATAGATATCTAACTCAAAGGAATAATTTGGATTTAAACAAAAGAAAGATAATCAACGACCCGGTATTCGGATTTTTCAACTTACAATCGGAATTAGTTTTTGACCTTATTGAACACCCAATATTTCAACGGCTACGTAGGATAAAACAATTAGGGCTTACTTTTCAGGTTTTCCCGGGTGCAAACCATACCAGGTTTGAACATGCACTTGGATCTGCGTACCTGATGCGGCAGGCAATTTCTTCATTAAGAAACAAAGGCCATATTATTACTGAGGAAGAAGCCGAAGCCGTAACCATTGCAATATTGCTTCACGATATAGGACACGGGCCGTTTTCCCATGTTATGGAAAATTCCCTTGTACATATCTCACATGAGGAAATCTCCATTCTTTTAATGGAGGAAATTAACAGCGAAATTAGTGGTAAAATTGACCTTGCCATAAAAATTTTTAAAAATGAATACCATAAAAAATTCCTTTGCCAATTAGTTTCTGGGCAGCTAGATATGGACCGCCTGGATTATCTGGGGCGTGATAGTTTTTTTTCAGGTGTTACAGAAGGACATGTTGGAGTCGACCGGATTATTAAAATGCTAAATGTGTGGAATGATAATTTAGTGGTTGAAATGAAAGGTATTTATTCCATAGAAAAATTCCTAATTGCGCGTCGCCTTATGTACTGGCAGGTATATCTCCATAAAACAGTTGTTTCTGCCGAATTTTTGCTCATCAATATTTTAAACAGAGCTAAAGAACTTGTATCACAAGGGCAGAAATTATTTGCAACACCTTCATTAAGTATTTTCCTTGAGAAACAATTTCAACCCAATGATTTTAGGCAAAATATTAAGATTAATAACATTCCTGTTTTAACTCATTTTTCATTGCTGGATGATAACGATATACACGTTTCAATTAAGGTGTGGCAAAATCATTCTGATCAGGTATTATCATATTTATCAAAATGTTTAATAAATCGAAACCTTTTCCGTGTGCTAACAAGTGATAAGCCTTATCCGTCAAAAAAAATAGAAAAATTAAGATCAACGATAAAAAGCCATTTTAATATAACTGAAGAAGAAATTAAATACTTTTATATAAATCAGGAATTAACAAATAGTGCATATAGTAAGGGTAGTGAAAACATAACAGTACTTTCAAAAAATGGAAAAATTATGGACTTTAGCGATGCTTCCGATATAAATTTATCGGCACTTTCGAAGGTAGTCCGCAAATTTTTTCTGTGTTTCCCAAAAGAATTGGACTTTATATAATTTAAAACTATTTTTGCATGGCTTAAAAAAAAGAAGAATGGAATTTAGTGTAACAGACATTGCCGCTTTATTAAATGGAGAAATAGAAGGAGATAAAGAGGTTAAAGTAAACAATGTTTCAAAAATAGAAGAAGGGAAAAAAGGAACTCTGGCCTTTCTTGCAAATCCAAAATACGAAAATTTCATTTATGAAACCCGGGCTTCTGTTATACTCGTCAATAAAAGTTTTATTCCACAAAAGAAGATAAATGCTACCTTAATTAAAGTTGATGATGCATACAAAGCATTTGCCAAACTTCTTGATTATTATGCTCAGGCTAAAAACCTTATAAAAACAGGAATTGAACAACCAAGCTATTTAGATGAAACAGCATCTGTTGGTAAAAACATTTATCTGGGAGCTTTTGCTTATGTTGGAAAAAATGTAGTAGTTGGTAATAATGTAAAGATTTATCCCCAGGTTTATATTGGTGAAAATGTTGAAATTGGCGATGATTGCATACTTTATTCAGGTTGCAAAATTTATGCCGATACAAAAATCGGAAATCGATGTATAGTCCATTCGGGGACTGTAATTGGTTCCGATGGATTTGGATTTGCCCCTCTGGAAGATGGCTCTTATAAAAAAATAGAACAAATAGGAAATGTAATTCTTGAAGATGACGTTGAAATAGGTTCTAATACATCGATTGATTGTGGGACTATGGGTTCAACAATTATCAGGAAAGGTGCAAAACTTGATAATCTGATTCAAATTGCCCATAATTGTGATATTGGTGAAAATACCGTAATTGCAGGACAGGTTGGAATAGCCGGATCAGCAAAAATTGGGAAAAACTGTAAATTTGGTGGGCAGGTTGGAATCAACGGCCATATTATTATTGAAGACAATGTGCAAGTAGGAGCTCAATCGGGGATTTCAAAAAATGTTAAAGGAAACCAAATAATTTTGGGTTCTCCGGCAGTTGAAGTAAAGCATGCCCTGAAGATGTATACTATTTTTCGAAACCTACCTAAATTAAGGGATGAAATAGTTCAACTTCAAAAAGAAATCAAGGAATTAAAAAAACAAAAACAATAATCTCTTCCAAAAAAAAGAGGTATGGCTGAAAAACAAAAAACTCTGGCAAAATCATTTACAATTAATGGCAAAGGGCTCCATACGGGTGTTAATGTAACAATGAAATTTATGCCCGCCACCATTAACCATGGTTTTAAATTTAAAAGAACCGACCTCCCAGAACAGCCCGTTATTGAAGCCGACTGTGATCTGGTTGTTGATACTTCTCGTGGAACTTTATTGGAAAAGAATGGAGTTCAGATTGGGACGATTGAGCATGCACTGGCTGCTTTAACTGGAATGGACCTGGATAACGTACTTATAGAAGTTAACAACGAAGAGGCTCCAATTATTGATGGTAGTTCAAAATACTTTGTTGAAGGAATAGAAAATGCAGGTATCGTAGAACAAGAAGCCGAAAGAGAATATCTTGTAATAAAAGATAAAATAGTTTATAAAGACGAAAAAACCGGTGCAGAGTTAATTGCATTGCCTGATGATGATTACAGCCTTAATACATTGATTTCATTTAACACCAGATTTTTAAACAACCAATATGCCACACTTGATTCGATAAAAAAATTTAAAGATGAAATTGCAAGCTGCAGAACTTTTGTTTTCCTGCATGAACTGGAATTTCTTTTAAAAAATAATCTAATCAAAGGTGGAGATCTTGATAATGCAATAGTAATTATTGATAAGGAAGTTCCCCAAGACGAACTAAATCGTTTGGCTGATCTATTTCAACATAAAAGAGTTGAGGTAAAATCAACTGGTGTGTTAAATAATATCGACCTTCATTACGACAATGAATGTGCAAGGCATAAATTGTTAGATGTAATTGGAGATTTGACGCTTGTAGGAAAACATATCAAAGGACGGATTATTGCAACAAAACCAGGTCATGGACCAAATACAATGATGGCACAACTCCTTAAAAAACAATGGAGAAAAAGTAAAAATTCAGCCCCTGAATATGATCCAAATAAACTTCCAATTCTTGATAATAATCAAATTAAAGAATTGTTGCCACACCGTTATCCTTTTTTACTGGTTGATAAAGTCATAAAATTTTTACCTGATGGGGTCATCGGAGTAAAAAATGTTACCGGAGATGAACCCTTCTTTCAGGGGCATTTCCCCAATGAACCAGTAATGCCGGGAGTATTGCTGGTTGAAGCTATGGCACAAACCGGAGGGCTCTTTGTTCTAAAGCAACTTGAAGGAAAACATTCAACCTATTTTATCAGAATGGATAATGTAAAATTCAGAAAAAAAGTTGTCCCAGGCGACACATTAATTTTAAAATTAACGCTTATGTCTCCAATCCGACGTGGATTAGCCACCATGAAAG
>JABMQB010000356.1 GCA_013203525.1 Mariniphaga sp. | reverse complement strand
GGGGTAGGTTAAATGTATTGGCAAATGTCCTTCAAAAACCTTATGAGAATATTTTTAAGGAATTCTATGGAAAAGAGTATGTAGATGGAATTGAACTTGGCGATGTTAAATACCACCTTGGATTCGAGAATGAAGTAGAAACTGATAATGGTAAAAAAGTAAAATTAAAACTTTTGCCAAATCCGTCACATCTTGAAACAGTGGGACCAATTGCTCAGGGATTAACAAGAGCACGAATTGATACAATCTATAACGGCGATGAGAATAAGATAGCGCCAATAATTATTCATGGCGATGCAGCAATTGCAGCTCAGGGAGTAGTTTACGAAGTAACACAAATGTCGCTTCTGAATGGCTATCGGACGGGTGGTACCATTCATTTGGTTATCAATAACCAGGTAGGTTTTACAACCAATTATCTGGATGCCCGCTCAAGTACATATTGTACCGATGTTGCAAAGGTTACTCGTTCCCCCGTTTTTCACGTGAATGGCGATGATGTGGAAGCCTTGATTTATACGATGAAGCTGGCTATGGAATTCAGGCAGAAGTTTCATCACGATGTTTTTATTGATATTTTATGCTATAGGAAATATGGGCATAACGAAGGCGACGAACCTCGGTTTACACAGCCTACGCTTTATAAAACAATAGCTCGTCATCCTAATCCTCGTGATATTTATTCTAGTAAACTTTCTGAATTAAATATTTTTTCGAATGAAAAAACAAGAAATGAAATAAGAGAATTTGATGAATTTCTTGAAACAAAATATCTGGATTCGGAAAAAATAGAAAAGCTGGAAATAAGGAAGTTTTTATTAGAGGAATATAAAAATTATCAAAAACCACCTAAAAAAGAATTTGTTGAATCGCCTGATACAAGTGTGAATATAGATCTTCTTAAAGAAATTGCCGGAAAAATAAATTCCCTTCCTGATGATTTAACCTTTTTTAGTAAGGTGAAAAGGATTCTTGCCGACCGGAATATGATGATTCATGATAACCGCATCGATTGGGCAATGGCTGAATTATTGGCATATGGCAGCCTGGTTGTTGAAGGGCATCCGGTAAGGATAAGCGGACAGGATTCAGAACGCGGTACTTTTGCGCACAGGCATGCTTCATTTGTAATTGAAGGGAGCGATGAAAAATATTTTCCATTAAAACATGTAGAAAAAGGACAGGCTCCATTTCATATCTATAATTCGTTACTTTCTGAATATGGAGTTGTAGGATTTGAATATGGATATGCCCTTGCTTTGCCTAATGGTTTAACTATTTGGGAGGCTCAGTTTGGGGACTTTTCAAATGTTGCGCAAGTAATTTTTGATCAGTTTTTTGCCTCAGCTTACGATAAATGGGGTTTAATGAATAACCTGGTGTTATTTCTGCCGCATGGTTACGAAGGGCAGGGACCTGAACATTCCAGTGCCCGGATCGAACGGTTCCTTACATTAGCTGCAAACAATAATATGCAAATAGTTGTACCAACAACACCGGCAAATATGTTCCACCTTTTACGAAGGCAAGTTAAATTTGAATTCAGGATTCCATTAGTTGTATTTACACCAAAAAGCCTGTTACGGCATCCTATGGTTATTTCAAAATTGGAAGAATTCGGAACTGGCGGATTTAAGGAAATTATAGATGATAAAATTAGTAATCCCGAAAAGGTTGATAAAGTTGTATTTACAAATGGTCGGATTTATTATGATTTGATCAAGCATAAAGATGAAATTGGAGCATTAAATGTAGCAATTGTTCGGTTGGAACAGATTTATCCTATCCCAGTAAAAGGAATTAAAGAAATAGTAGGGAAATATAAAAATGCCAATCAGTTTATATGGGCACAAGATGAACCCGAGAACCAGGGTGCATGGCCATTTTTACATAATAAACTAAATTGGTTAAAATTGAAATCAGTTACACGGCCTGAAAGTGCAAGCCCCGCAGGAGGGCTTTTGGAACAACATAAAATACGGTTAAAGAAAATTATGGATTCGATTTTTGAATCAAAAGAAATTGTAGCCTCATAAAATAAATATTATGATACTTGAAGTAAAAGTACCCAGCCCTGGAGAATCGATAACTGAAGTTGAAATTGGAAATTGGTTGGTTGAAGATGGGTCAGTTGTGGCTAAAGGGCAGGAAATTATTGAAATAGAATCGGATAAGGCAACGTTGACAATTGTCGCCGATAAAGGTGGAAGAATTGCAATTAAAGCAGAAGAAGGGCAGGTTTTGGAAGTTGGAGCAATTGTCTTCACCATCGATACTTCGGTTGAAGCAACTGCTGAGGTGAAATTGGAAACACAAAAGGATGACGAAAAAACTACCACTGTATCTGCCATTGTAGCCAACGAAACAAAACAAGAAATTTCAACAGATAAAATAAAAGTTACCTCTGTTGCCAAAAAAATGATGAGTGAAAACAATCTTTCGATTGAGGATGTGGTGAATGGATTAAAACGGCTAGGCAAAAAAGAAGTTGAGGCAGTACTTAATACTCTAGTTATTGGCGGAAACTCTGCAATTCAGGAAGATAAACCAGCATCCCGTGAAGTAATCCGGGTAAAAATGTCGATGTTAAGGCGGAAATTAAGTGAAAGGCTTGTTTCAATTAAAAACGAAACTGCTATGCTTACTACTTTTAATGAGGTTGATATGAGCGCCGTAATGGCAATTAGAAAACAATATCAACAAAAATTTGTAGAGAAACACGGATTCAAATTGGGATTTATGTCGTTTTTTGCAAAGGCATGTGCAATTGCTACAAGCTATCATCCTACCGTAAATTCAATGATGGATGGAGATGAAATTATAACGCCTTCATATGCCGATATTGGTATTGCAGTTTCAACACCAAAGGGATTAATGGTGCCCATTGTAAGAAATGCGGAAAGTAAGAGTATTCCGGAAATAGAACTAGAAATAAAACAATTGGCAGAAAAAGCCAGGAATAAAAAAATTACAGTTGAAGAATTAAGCGGAGGGACATTTACAATTACCAATGGTGGAGTATTTGGATCGATGCTTTCTACTCCAATAATAAATCCCCCACAATCAGCTATCCTGGGAATGCATAATATTGTTGAACGCCCGGTTGCAATTGATGGGCAGGTTGTTATTCGTCCGGTGATGTATGTTGCACTTTCTTATGACCATCGAATTATTGACGGGAAAGATTCGGTTGGATTCCTGGTTAAAGTAAAACAATTACTTGAGAATCCCGAATATATGCTAACCAATGGAAAAAATCCGGAAGAGTTATTATTGAATTTATAGTAAAAAGTTTATTTGATATTACTTGGCAGGTTTCCAGATCGGATTCTTTTATGAAAAATTTTAAATATTTTCAAACACCGTAATTTGTAAAGTACTTATTTGTAGAAGTTTATGGCTATAAGGTTTTTCCCCTTCCCATTTCAGGATTTCCCCGATTCCCCAGCGGCCTTGTATCTAATATATTTGTATCAGTGATTTTAATTAATCCAATAGAAAAGACAAACAGTTAGTTTTAAAGATACAAGATCATTGATTAAGCAAACACCCTAATTCGCAAGGCCGGTTTAACCACCGGCTTTTTTTAGTACCAATCTGGCATACTGCAACAAGTTCCCGATATGAGAGATGGTTACCTCTCATTTGCCTGAAGTCGTTTTATTCCAGTATTTAATGGTGCCATTCCAATAGAGGCTAATAAGCATAGTTATTTCCCATTAACATTCAATTGTTAATAAAAGCTGATTTTTTTCCAATAAATGTATTTATTATATGGAAGCATAACATTAGTTTTATGTTAGGTGTAATTATTATTTGTTTTTTAACAGGTTCTGTTATACTAATTTACATTGGGAATTGGATTTGGAATTTATATAATAACTTAATTTAACGAATATGAGAATCTTAATAAAGTTGCTTTCCCCAGTAATTGTATTGCTATTAACTGCAATAACCACAAATGCACAGGTATCAACTACAGCAACATCTACTGCAACAATTGTTACACCAATTGCAATATCAAAAACTGCTGATATGAATTTTGGGAACATTGCTGTAAATACCGCCCTTGGAACAGTTGTTCTTACCCCAGCCGGAACTCGCACTGCAACTGGTGGAGCTACCCTTCCTGCCACCAATGGAACGGTTACTGCAGCAGCATTTGCTGTAACTGGTTTGGGAAGTTATACCTATGCAATTACAATTCCAAGTACAGATTATACAATTACCAGAGTTTCCGGAAGCGAGACGATGGTAGTTAATACTTTTACCAGTACACCTAGCGGAACAGGAGCTCTTTCCAGTGGATCTCAGACACTTTCAGTAGGTGCTACTTTGAATGTGAGTGCAAGCCAGGTTGCAGGAACATACACTAATGGAACTGGATTTACGGTAACTGTTAATTATAATTAATCATTTTATTATTATCTTGTAAGTTTATTATAATAGCGAAATAGTCGCTGTTATAATATTCTTGTGTAAAAAAAATTCAGAAACTTTAAATAATCGGAGTAATCTGGAAAAATGTTAATAACAAGATAATAATGAAAAAAGGGTATTGGTTTTATATTTTTATTTTATTGGCTTGCACTTGTGTTAATTTGCAGGCACAAAAATTTCAACAGGCTAGTGCCACGGGTCATATTACTGCCGAGATTATTGATAATTTTACCGCTATTGAAACATCCCAAATGAATTTCGGCCCCTTTGCTCCAGGATCTTATGGTGGACAAATAATACTTACACCGGAAAGTACAGTTTCAGTTATTGGAAGTGTAATTAAAGGAATTGGATCATATAATGCAGCAAGTTTTTTCATATCAGGAGATAATAGCACTACTTTTTCCATCACTCTTCCTGAATCACCAGTTACCCTCGTCAACGCTATTAACGCAAAAACCATTAAAGTTAGCAACTGGGTATCATTACCATCGTCTACCCCGGGAGCTGAAATATTAAGGTCTGGAAACAAGACTGTATATGTTGGTGCTACGCTCGAAGTTGGAACGCTCGAAAACAACCCAGTTGGAATATATGAAGGTTCGTATACCATTATGTTCGATTTTAATTAATGTATTTATTTATATATTTCTAAATCATGTCAGCAATAAAATCACTTAATAACTGGAATTTATATGCATTCAATAAGGCGAAAATTTGCAGTTTATTTTTTTGCAGCATTTTGATATTGACTTTTTTATATCCACTTCAAACCTCTGCTCAGGGAAACCTGCTGGTAACGCCAAGGAGGGTTGTATTTGACGGCACAAAAAGAACTATTAATCTTAATCTTGCAAATATAGGTGCTGATACTGCTACCTTTGCTATTTCGCTGGTTCAAATAAGGATGAAGGAGGATGGTGGTTTTGAAACAATTACTACACCCGATCCAAATCAGAATTTTGCAGATCAGAATCTGCGTTTTTTTCCACGTTCAGTCACGCTGGCTCCCAATGAGGCACAGGTAGTTAGGGTACAATTGATGAGGTCAGGTCAACTCAAACCCGTAGAATATCGGTCTCATTTTTATTTCAGGTCTATTCCAAAAATAAATCCATTAGGTGAAGAAGAGATATTAAAAGACTCGACAACAATTTCAGTGCGACTTACCCCGGTATTTGGAATTACTATACCTGCGATTATAAGAATTGGACAATCAGATGCTAAAGTCAATTTGTCCGATCTTAAACTGGAAATTGACGATAATGCCATCCCGACCTTCAGTTTAAGATTCAACCGCACAGGTAATTTTTCGGTGTATGGGGACTTAGCCGTTGATTACGTATCACCACAGGGTAAAACAATCCGGGTTGGAGAAGCAAACGGGATAGCCATTTATACACCCAATTTAGTGAGAAATTTTCAGTTTAATCTAAAT
>JABMQB010000355.1 GCA_013203525.1 Mariniphaga sp. | reverse complement strand
ATCGCATACCATAATCAGGTCGTATTTGTTTTGCCTTTCCTTATTAGCTAACATTACACTTCCAATTCCCTGGTTATCGACAATCCCGCCATCCATAATGCCAACACCTTTTTGGAAATCGTCTTGCGATTTGATTGCTATATAAGTATCGGAATTATGGTCGCTAACAAAATCATCGGGCATTACAAGTGGTTCAAAACCTGTTGGAAAACACGATGAAGAGGCGATGGCATCGGCAATTTTCATTTCATTGGATAGCTTAGTCAGATTTGTATTTTTGAGCTTGTAGTTACCAAATGCACCCGTAGTTTGAAAACGAAATGCCAGTCCAAATGAAAAATCGGTGGCATTAAAACAAATATCCTCAAGATGCGATTTATTATCCTTTAGGTCTTTAAAGGTTCCGTTTGTGAGAAGTTCGGCGTAAGCCAGGGCAAATGCGTTTATAAGAGAACGCTTTTTATGTGTGTTTTTCCATATATCTTCTGAATCAAGTTTTGAAAGAGCTATTTCCAGAAGTTTATCTTCTTTAAGTGTATTATAAAACTGATTGTAGAATGATTCAAAATCTTTGCCTTTTGAAATATGGTAAGCATAGGTCGCCCCCGTAAGAGTACCGCCACTAACAGTGCTTAATCCTTTTACGTTTTCCAGCAAAGATTTACCCTTAAATTGCACTTTATTAAAATATGATAAAACACCAAGACTGTATGTTGAGGCGCGGTAGCCACCACCGCTAAATGTGAGAGCAATGTTTTCAAAAAGATTAATCTTAGGATCAGGATTGTTTTTAGGATCTACCATAATTGTAAATTTTAGTGCGTTTGAAACAAGGACAAATATTTTTAACCGGAGCCAACCTTAATTCATTTTATTTCAATTAGGAGGACGGGTAATTAATAGTATACAAATTAGGGATTTTTACGTTAGAAAACAAGTTTAATGCTTGATTCTGGTTACTGGTTATTTGATACTACCTGTTTCGATTGCAAGTATTATAAAATATCGGGTGAGGGTATATTTTATATCCTTAAATAACATGCAGTTACTTTCTTGTATATTTGTCGAAAACAGTAATTACAGGTAAAACATTTTTGTTATCATCAAAAAAACTTCGAGTTCCCCTTCGTGATGTAGCAGGCTCCCACCAATAAACACCAACACCCCTGTTATCAGGTACGCTTAAGATAACCTTGTTAACTTCGTCCCAAAATTCCTTTTGTCCTTCAGGTGTTTCAGGAAATGGAGCTAGTTTATCGACATATTCCCTGGGTGTCCAATTGTAGGCTGCTTCAACTACAATAATATCTTTTTTATATAATTCAGCAGTAAAATTTAAACATTCACGTAAATCTAACAAACTTCCGTGCCACCATGGATAATATGATTGCCCGATTATATCATAATCAATTTTATATGTGTGGAATTTATCAAACCATTTTTTTGTAAATTCCCAGTTACCACCTTTATCGATATGTACCATTATTTTGGGTGCCGGAGTGTTTTCACAACCAGCATAAACTCCGTTAATTCCTGCTTGTTGCAATTCAGCGAAGTTATCCCAGTTTTCAGGAAGTTTCCCATCGGGCCAAAGCATACCGTTACTAATTTCATTTCCAACCTGAACCATATCAGGGAATGCACCGGCTTCACGAAATGCAATCATTGTTTCTTTTGTATATTCATAAACAGCTTCAACTAATTCTTCATGTGAAAATTCCTCCCATGCAACAGGTAGAAATTGTTTGCCGGGATCGGCCCATGTGTCTGAATAATGATAATCAAGTAAAAATTTGAAGCCCATTTCTTTTGCCTCTATTGCTAAAGCAATTGTATATTCAAGACTGTTGGGTAAACGGGTAGGGGTGTGAAATAACCGTAAACGAATCCAGTTATAACCATGGTCTTTAAATATTTCAAGGCCTGGTTTTGCTTCGCCGTTTTCTTTAAATTCAATTCCATCATCTTCCGCCTGTTTTAAAAAAGATAAATCGGCCCCAACTGCATAAGTCTGGGCTTTTAGGGTTTGAAAGGATGTTAAACCCAGAATAACCAAAATAAAAATTAATCCTGTTGTTATTGATTGTTTTTTCATAACACAATTATTTTTTAAGTTCTGAAATTAAAGTTTTTGTAATTTCTAAGTTAATGATAAAATTCCTGGTTTATCTGAATAAGTTCACCAATTATCTTGTCACACACAATACCTGAATTTTCATTGGCAAAATTAGTACCTACTAAAAAGATCCGATTTAATTTTGGTGCAACCCATACTGTTGCATACCATAAAGTATTACTGCCACTGTGTGTGAGTGCAATCCCATTTGCCCAATTTCGTTCATGTACACCCCAACCACATGCATAGCTTCCAATGGGTTCTATTAAAAAATCAAGCTGGTTTTGATTAAGCAATGAATTTTTGTTTTTAGGTAATTGTAATGCAACAAATTTTGCCCAATCTTTAAGTGTGCAATGAACTGTGCCTGCAGGTCCCAATGCTTCAGGGTTATCTATTTGCCTTGGCACCCATTCACCGTGGAGTTTGTTATGGCCCCATGGCTGATCAAACATCATGTTTGAACCGGGTGCCCCAAATCCGGCAGACTTCATTCCCAATGGTTCAAAAAGATATTTTTTCATTAATTCTTCCCATGTTAATCCGGTAACACGTTCGGCCATGCAACCTGCAATCATGTAGCCAAGGTTTGAATATAAATTCTCTCCGGCCATTAATTGGTTTGCTTCTTTCAGATTGTCTTTCATAATTGACAATCGTCTTTCTTTTAATTCCTGATTGGTGTAAATCCCCCAGTCTTTTGCATTTGCCGGAATTTCACCTCTGTGAGTAAGCAACTGATGAAGAGTGATATTATGGTATTTTTTATGTATGCTGTTTTTTACTTCAGGAAAAATTTCAATAATTGTTGATTCCCAACTTAATTTATTATCAGAGATTAATATAGCCATTAATGTACCTGTCATGGCTTTTGTACATGAGCCAATATGAAAAAGGTCGTTTTTGGTAATTTGCATAAATGAATTTACATTTCTGCGGCCAGCAGATTCGATAAGTAAAAGGCCATTTTTATTAGCAATGGCGGCAATCATTCCTGGCAGTTTTTCTTCAGAAACAGTTTTTGCCAGTACATTTTTTAAACGTTGACTACCTGTGTCAGCTTTAATACTATTGCTTGTACAAACAGCAGTTGAAAAGATTTGAATCCAACATATTAACATCAAGGAAGTAAATGATATTTTCATAATAGTAAAGGGTATTAATAAATTTTACAATCTGACCTTGATGATAAAAGTATTGGTTAAGCTATCGGGATTAATTATCTGATTTTTTTCCTGATCAAGATTTTTCATCTGGCTGTTTGCGATGAAATAAGCATAGTCCTTAAAAATGTCAAAAGTTGTAGGTACATTTAGTTTTTCGTGCCCTAATAAAACTGGAACCACTTCAACTATTTCTTCCTGATTTTTGGATAATACTAATTTAATAAACCCATGCTGGTTATTATCATCACCAAAATTACGGACAGCATATAAATTTCCTTTGTAATATTTTAATCCATCAACTCCGGAGTTGGATGTGTAGTCATTTTTTTTGTTCAGAATTTTTTTTGAATCGATATCAATTATCCTGATTCCTTCAGTATTTGAATCGACAAATAGTTTTTCCCCGTTTTCAGAAATTGATATCCCATTTGGGTATTTAATCTGATCATCAATCATGAAATTTTCAATTTCCCCTGATGGATAATCCAGTTTATAAACAATATGCCGCCGTGTGTCGGTAATATAAATCTGATTATTTTCAGAAATTGTAAGGTCATTCATAAAATGGCTGACAGTATCATTTACAGTATAACTGTGGAGTAATTCATTCGTTTCAAGGTCGATTACAACCAATATCGAACTTTGGATTTTGGTCATATCTCCACTTAGAGCAAATAGTTTATTGTCTTTAACAATCATGCCAACACCCGATTTAAAACCATATTCTTTGCTGGTAGTCAGATCTTCTGCCTTTTTATTTTTTAAATCATATTCTACAATTTTTTCTTTGTGAAGACTGCTCAGATATAATTTGCCGTTTTCAGAATTGATGGCTATTCCTTCAGGAATTATTGCTTTATCATATTCAATTTCAATAACTTTAGTTTGTTTGGAATTACATCCAATTATTACAATCAATATAAAAAAAAGGATTATTGTTTTGATTACATTATTATTCATACTATACCAATTTAACTACATTTTTTCTAAATAGCCGAAGTGAAATTAAAGACATAGAAACACCGATACCTATTAATATCAGTATTTTTGGAAGGATATTTATTAATGGAAGTTCGCGCCAGAAAATATCGTAAAAACCTTCGATTCCCCAATAATTCACACTAAAAACGGCTATTTTTTTCATTATTGCAGGCATAATAAAAAGAGGGATCATGCTTCCTCCAATTGCCGACATGATTAATATAATCAGAGTACTCAGGCTTTGCGCCTGTCCACGTGTTTTGGAAATGGCAGCCAGGAAAATGCCAAAACTGGAAACGGCAAAAGCTGTTGCAATTATCATTAAAATCAAGGCAGGGATATTTAAAAGCAGGTTTAATCCAAAAACCAACCAGGCAAATAAAAACATTAGTGTAAGTTGTAGAATTGCAATAAAAAAGGTAGAAAACATTTTTCCAAACAGAATGGTATTTGTATTAAGTGGCGAGTATAATAATCTGCTTAAAGTGCCTTTTTCTTTTTCCTCAAGAATGCTGGCTCCCATTCCGGCAACACTAAAAAGTAACATCATTATTGCAGTACCTGCTACAGCTTGTATCAATCCCAGGTTTGTTTCCTCGGTTTCTCCTACAATTGAAGTCATTTTAATTTCAGAATCAAAGCCAAAATTTGAGTTTTCATTTTCTTCTGAAGTGACATCTGACAATATTTTTTCACTGATTGATTTATCCATTCCCGGAAAAGTTTTGTTCAGATAGTTTTTTATGTTTTTTGAAACAGTTTGTTGCCCAATCATTGGCATTATATTGCTCATTAAAATAGGCTGAAGTAATCCGATTTCCATTTCACATGCCTTATCATACAATAATTCAACCGGAAGGGTTGTGCCAGCCATTACCGAATCTTCGAAACCTTTATGGAATATTAAGGCACCGGGATAATTTCCTTTACTCACCAGTTCTTTTGATTCTTCAAGATCCGATATCTTTAGTTGTAATCCTTTTAAGGAATCAAGTGCCAAAACAATTTTATTTGATGCTTCAGAGTTATCAATGTCGGTAACTAACAAATTGATAGGATCACTTGAATTACTGCGAGTGCCAATACCACCAAATGCAAATGCAAACAAGCTTATTAAAATAATGGGAAGAAGAAATGTTAGCAATACCGAACGTTTATCTTTTAAGAAAAGTTTTAAATCTTTTTTAAATAGTCTGATCATTGTTTAGTCTCTTAGTTGTTTTCCAGTCAATTTTAAAAATATTGATTCAAGGTTTGCAACCTGGGTATCAATTCTTTCGATTGTTATTCCTGCATTTTGAATAGCATTAATAACAGCCGAAATATCATTCCCAATGTTTGTGCATTCTACTTCAATTACATTGTTCGATCCATTTAGTAAAGTGGGAATACTTTCTTTTAATTTTGAATTTTTTGTTTCGTTTAATTCAGAGGTTTTAATAGTTAGCAAATCTTTTACTTTGCTGATTTGTTTTAATTCGTTAAGCGTTCCTTTTGCAATAATTTTTCCAACATCGATTATGGCGATTGTATCACAAAGCCGCTCGGCTTCTTCCATATAATGCGTTGTATAAATAATGGT
>JABMQB010000354.1 GCA_013203525.1 Mariniphaga sp. | reverse complement strand
CCGATTGTTCGGGAGTTGAGGTATGAATAATAATAAACGAAGATTCATGAAGATGGAATAAAAAATTAAATATGAGAATTATGGTATTCTTGAGAAAAATCTTTTCTAACAAAACCTATACAATTTTAAATATTGTAGGATTAGGTGTAAGTATTGCATGTATTTTAGTCATTTATAAAATTGTTAGCTACGAAACTAGTTTTGATAATTATCATGCGAACTCTGCAAATATATATCGACTTATCAATCAATATTATTTTCCGGATAAAGGTATAGTCTATGATGAAGGGCAAGTACATCCACTTGGACAGGCAATAAGAAATGATTTTCCGGGAGTAGATGCTGTAATGACATTTTATGCAGAAAAAGGTCAGATAACCATTGAAAAAAATAATGGATTAACAGAAAAATTTCAGGAAAAGACCGGCTTAGTTTACGCTGAACCCAATATTTTTAAAATCTTCGATTTTGAATTCATTGCCGGAGATCCGTCCGATGCGATATCAAATATGGGAAGCGCTGTGATTTCCTCATCTCTGGCGCAGAAATATTTTAACCTATCTCCTAATGAGGTATATGACGCAATAAACAAGACCTTCATTATAAATAATAGAACAACATTTCGTGTAAGTGGTATTATATCAGATCCACCGGAAAATTCAGATCTTCCATTTAAAATTATTGCAAATTATAGAGATCAAACAGCATCAAACTCCTCTTTCAAAAATGGAACCGATTGGTATGAAGGCAATTCTATTACCAATTGTTACCTGCTTTTATCTGAGGGAATTTCTGCTTCCAGTGTTGAAAAGCAACTTGTTCCGTTTTATTTGAAATATTATGGTAAAGAATCGGCTAATAAACAAAAATATTTATTGCAGCCCCTCTCCGAATTACACTCAGGAATATGCGAAAATTACAATAATCGACAAGTCTCTACCAGCAAATTAAAGTTCCTGAGTCTTATTGGATTGTTTATAATACTCATAGCTTCCATCAATTTTATTAATTTATCAACTGTTCAGGCCATACAGAGATTTAAGGAAATTGGTATAAGAAAAATATTGGGAGTGAAAAAATATCAGTTAATCTCTCAGGTTCTCAGTGAAACGGTTTTCATATCGTTTATTGCATCAATTGCAGGATTGCTCATTGCTCAGTTTATGTTTATTTACCTCGAAAATATTATCGGATATCGTTTAAATCTGGAACTTTTGAAAAACACCAACATTCTATTTCTTTTAACTGTCATAGTTTTTGGAGTTGGCTTGCTTTCTGGTTTGTATCCGTCACTAATGTTGGCTGGGTTTAAACCTATTGGGAAATTGAAAAATACATCTTCGTTTAAAAACTCATCAGGAGCATTGTCTGTAAGGCGTGCCTTGGTAATCATTCAATTTACAATTTCCTTAGTACTTATAATCGGTACTCTTTTTATGCACAAGCAAATGAATTATTTTTTGAACAAAGATTTGGGTTTTAATAAAGATGCAATCCTGATGTCAACTTTGCCAGGTGTTGATGCGAATAAGCTTCAATTATTAAAATCAAACCTACTGAGTTATCCGGGCATCGAGAAGGTGAGCTATGGAACCAGTAGTCCATTGGCTAGTTGGAGAATTAATAATGCAATAAATTACCCTACACTGGAAAAAGACACGTACTATGGGAATTTAAAGTCGGCCGATGAAGACTATCTGGAATTATTCCAACTCAAAATTATTGCAGGTGAAAATTATTCGGATAAAAAAGATAACGGAAATGCTGTTGTAAACAGAAAATTGACAGAACTTCTTGGATTTAAGGACCCGCATGAGGCATTGGGTGAAAGATTTAAATACGGAAGAGATAATTTTGAGTTTGCCATTGTTGGAGTTGTTGAGGATTTTCATGCAATGTCTTTACAAAAAAACATGGACCATGTAGTTTTTAGCAACTTCTCACGGAATAGTGCAATGGCTGTAAAAATTAATCCTGCCACGGCAAGCCTGTCGGGATTAAAGGAAACCGTTGAAAGGATACAAATTGAATGGCAAAAAACTTTCCCTGATGTAATTTTCAATTACAATTTTCTTGACGAGCAAATTGCAAGTTTGTATAATGACGAGCAACGTACAACCCGGTTAGTTCAATTATTTGCAATTATTGCAATTATAATCGGATGCCTCGGATTATTTGGTTTGATTTCTTATGTCACGAACCATAAAATTAAGGAAATCGGCATCCGGAAAGTAAACGGTGCAAAGATATCTGAAATACTAACCATGTTAAACAAAGACTTCATAAAATGGGTAACTATTGCTTTTGTAATTGCCTGTCCAATTGCATACTATACCATGAACAAATGGCTTGAAAGCTTTGCTTACAAAACCACACTAAGTTGGTGGATTTTTGCAATTGCAGGAGCGGCGGCATTAGGAATTGCATTGTTAACGGTTAGTTGGCAAAGTTGGAAAGCAGCAAAGGGAAATCCTGTTGAGGCGCTTAAATATGAGTAATTCTTTCATTCTACAGCATAATGTTTTAATTTATTTGAAAATAATACAGTTTTAAGGAAAAAAACAACAACTTCTGAGTAACAATTAAGCGTTTTTCAGGTCTTCTTCATAATGGGATTAAAATCCCATCTTTTAATCTAAACCTGTAAAAATGACATTTACATATCATATAATCAGATGTGGAAATATTTGCAAGAAATGTGCCCTTTTATCATCAATATTAAATCCTGAATTTACTCAAAACCAATAGCTAACTTAAAACAATTAATCATGATTAAACATTTTCTTAAAATTACATTTCGGAGTATCCGAAAAAGTAAGATTTATACCTTAATCAATATTATAGGATTAAGCCTTGGATTAACATGCGCCCTTATAATTGCCCTTTGGGTAAAATATGAACTGAGTTTTGATAAGTTTCATAAAAATCAAAAAGACCTTTATAAAGCAGCTTTCTGTTTTGAACCTCAGGATTTTCATGGCGATATTTTGCCTCCTCCGTTAGCTCAACATTTAAAAGATAATTTTTCGGATGTTAAAAATACAACTGTATTTTTTAGTCAGAAAAACAGAAAAATAGTTTACGATAAAAATGGTTTTTTAACCGATGGAGCTTATGTCGATTCCACATTTTTTTCCATGTTTACTTTTCCTTTTATTATTGGATCTCCTTCCGAGGCATTCACAAATCCTAATTCAATAGTTATTACACAACCATTGGCAGAAAAGATTTTTGGAGATGATAATCCCATTGGCGAAATGGTTGAGTTGGATATAAATGGTCTTCAGCAATTTGTTGTTTCAGGCGTGCTTAAAGATAATCCATCAAACTCCGATTTGCAATTTGAGTTTTTAATTCCCTATGAATTAATATCTGCATATGTAAATACATGGGATTATAAAATGTTGAAAGCTTATGTGCAACTGGAAAACGGGAAAGATTATTTCGAAGTCAACACAAAAATAGCCGGTGTTATTAACCAGTTTAAACCCGATTGGAATAATCAATTATACATTACTCCTTTAACCCGATGCCATTTATATAATCTTCAAGGCGGAGGACGTATTCAGTATGTATATATATTTTCGATTGTAGCAATTTTGATTTTAATTATTGCAACATTCAATTTTGTTAACCTGACCATGGCAAGATCCGATAAAAGAATCAGGGAGATTGGTGTAAAACGAATTATTGGATCCAGAAAAAGGTTGCTGATCTTTCAGTTTTTATATGAAGCCCAGCTCTTGTCTTTTATAGCCCTGGTTTTTTCAGTTATTATAATTGAATTGTTTTTACCATCTGTCAATAACCTGTTAAATGTAAATCTTGACCTCAGATATAATTTTTTGACCATTTCTGTTTTGTTGGGTTTTGCACTAATTTCAGGATTAATTTCCGGAATTTATCCCGCTTTCTTTCTTTCATCAGTTAGGCCCATTGATATTCTGAAAAAAAATATTCAGCCATTTAGTTTGTTGAACAAAAATGGATCGTATAGAAATCGGTCGCAAAAAATTAGCTTCCGAAGTGTTTTGGTTGTATTTCAATTTACTTTAACAATAGTTTTAATTTCCGGAATTTTTATCGTTAAAAATCAACTTCAATATTTGCAGAAGAAGGATCTTGGATATGACAAGGAAAATGTACTGGTAATGCATATGCAGGGAAACTTTCTGAATCAATACGAAATTGTAAAAAATGAATTATTACAGATACCTGAAATTTTGAATATTGCAACATCTGAAAGTCATTTAACAAACTGGCAAGCATCCGACACACCCGACTGGGAAGGAAAAGAATCGGATATTATTTTTGATATGGGAGTAAATTCGGTTGATTATGATTTTGAAAAAACCTTAGGAATTGAAATGGCTGAAGGAAGGTTCCTCTCAAAAGAATTTTCAAGAGATGCTTTGGAAGGATATGTGATAAATGAAGCTGCAGTTGAAGTAATGGGATTGGAAAATCCGGTGGGTAAAAATATGTCAATTTTTGATCGGCCGGGGACAATTATAGGAGTAATCAAGAATATGCACACTGAATCGTTACATTCCGAAATAAAACCATTTGCTTATATGTATACATCGGTTGGACCATATATGTTTATTAAAACAAATTCATCTTCCATTTCAAAAACTATTCAAACGATCAGGAATAAAGTACAGCAAATTGTACCTGACGATCCGGCTACAGTTAGTTTCCTCGATGAAGATCTGAATGAATTGTATGTTTCAGAGATGACCACAGAAAAGTTAATGGAGTATAGTTCATTTATTGCCATTATTATTTCGTGCCTTGGTTTATTCGGACTTAGTTTTTATGGTTCGAAACTTAGGATTAAGGAAATTGGAATTCGCAAAGTAAACGGTGCAAAAGTACCCGAGGTTTTAGCCATGCTCAACAAAGATTTTGTTAAATGGGTTACAATTGCTTTTATAATTGCTACACCAATTTCGTGGTATGTTATGGATAAATGGCTTGCAAGTTTTGCCTACAGGACAAATATGAACTGGTGGATTTTTGTTTTGTCGGGAGTATTAGCTTTGGGAATTGCTTTGCTAACGGTCTCGTATCAAACTTATAAAGCCGCTACCAGAAATCCAGTCGAAGCACTTCGATACGAATAGTGAGAAGTGCGGAGATCCCGATTGCTCGGGATTGGAGCTCTACGTTATGAATAATAACGTTATACATTTTCGAAATTTTTGTTGGGGGAATGTACTTAAGTAAAAATAATAAGTAGATATTGTAAAAATCTTCAAGTTATGTTTAGGTATTATTTAACACTTGCATTAAGAAATTTGAGGGGCAATAAACTCACCAAATTTGTAAAAATTATTGGAATGGCTATGGCTATTGTGGTTAGTATGATTATCCTTCTATTTGTACATTATGAACAAAATTATGATCGTTTTTTCTCAAATCATGAAAATGTATACTGGTTAATAAATACCAGAAAAACAACCAAAGGAAATGAAACTGTAACCGGAACACCAATACCAATAGTAAATGAAATTTTGCAAAATGTACCGAAGTAAAATCGATGGCAAGGTATAGTGTTGCAACTGGAGCAACATTTTATTAAGATGAAAGAGTATTTAACTCCGATAGAGTTGTAAAGGCAGACAGTTCTTTTTTTGACATTTATAATGTAATCCTGGTTGACGGGAATCGGGAAAATATTTTATCTGAGCCATACAGTATAGCCGTTTCACAAAGTTTTGCTAAAAAGTTATTTGGCGATGAACCTGCACTGGGAAAACTAATAAAAGAAAATAATCAGGATATTTATTTTATTTCAGGAGTATTTGAAGATTTTCCTTCAACTTCCTATTTAAGCCCTGAGATCGTAACACCCATTTATCGTACTTATTATTAGAAAAGCATTGAAAATAATTGGGGTAGTCACGCAGCATCATCACTATTATTGCTTAACCCGGAAACTGATCTGAATTTTTTATCAGAAAAAATAAATAATCTGGTAGCTGATAAAGTTCGCATAAATGCGGGACATTTGGAATGGGATTTTGATTTTCAGGCTGTTACAGAGATTCATACTGAAGAATATGATTGGGGGAAATGGTGCCAGGAATAAGTAAGGGTACACTAAATTTATTGATATTGATAGCTTTATTTATCATTTTGGTTGCCTGGCTTAACCATGTAAATATTTCTTCAACCCTTAGATTAAAACTCCTTAAACAAAACAGTATTGAAACAGTGTATGGCATGGAAAAGAAACAACAGTTTCTTAAAATTCTCACTGAAACATTAAGTGACTTTTATTCCTCATTTATTCTGGCAATTGTCCTGATTATCTTGTTTATTCCACAAATTAATCAAATGCTCGAAAGAGGTATTGAGGTATTTTCATATAAGTTTTTATGGTTTTCTTTTTTTATTGGATTGGGCTTGTTGTCATTAATCACTGCTTTTTTTGAATCTGAAGTAGTGTCAAGGGTAAATTTCATTAATGCTATTAAAGGGCAGCTTGGGAAAAATAACTCTGGTAAATGGATAAAAAAGGCTGTATTTGTTACCCAATATGCCATTGCTGTTATACTTATTTTTCTTACATCTGTAGTATTTATGCAAACGAGATATTTGTTAAACAGAGATATTGGGTTAGAAAAAGAAAATATATTTATTGTAAAAGGAAACACAATTATTAATGATGAAAGAAAACAGGATTTTTTAAATGAAATTAGGAAGTTTCCAGAAATTAAAACCGCAACTTTTACAAATGTGGTTCCTGGTATTAAGGATGCAATGTATCAAACCTTTTTAGCCGGGCAATCGAGCGACGAGGCAATCACAAATTTATTTGTTTGAACAAATTCCAGCTATTTAGAAACATTTAATATTCCTTTAATTGTTGGAGATAACATAAGGAAAAGAGATACTTCAGGTATTATTGACATTTTAATAAGTAATAAAACTGCCGAATTATTTGGATATCATAATCTGTCGGATGTAATTGATAGGAATATGATATGGACACAGTACCCGAAGATGAAATTTCGGATAAAAGGAGTGTTTAAAGATTTTGATATTTCTAGTTTAAACAACCAGGGAGAAGTGTTAGGTAAATCCATTATTTACAGGCCTGAACAAAGAAAGTTCCTGGCGATTAAATATAGTACTTCCAAACCATTAGCCATGGTAAATAAAGTACAGGATTTATGGAGGGATTATTTTGGAGTCAATTCACTAAACTACTTCTTTTTAGATGACTCAATGCGTAAAATTTATAAAAGCGAAATTACCCAACGTAAAATATTTTTACTTTTTGCTTTAACAGCAATATTAATTGCCGGTTTTGGATTGTTTGCCATGGCGTTTGATACTATTATTCAAAGGACAAAGGAGATTGGTATCAGAAAAGTTAATGGTGCAAAAACAGGAAATATATTGACCCTTTTATTTAGTGACTATGTCGGTATATTTCTGTTATCAATATTACCTGGCCTTATAATAGCTTATTATGCTTCCTATAAATGGCTTGAAGAATATTATTACAGAATTTCTATTTCCTGGTATTATTTTTTGGTACCTATTATTTTGATTTCTATTGTTATCCTGGTATCTGTAATTTATCATTCATTAAAAGCGGCAGTTTCAAATCCTATAAATTCGTTAAAATATGAATAATATTTTTAAATAATTTGAATAAACCCAGATAACAGTACAAGTTTTAATCAGAAATTTGTTTGTATCAGTAATCAGAAATTTTAAAAGGATAATTTTCATTTAATTCTGAATATCGGGGGGTTGGCTTTGGGAATTGCAATTGTAACAGTTTCGTTTCAATTATAGAAGGCGGCCACAAGAAATCCTGTAGAAAGTATGTGATATGAATAAGAAAATAATTGGTTGGCAGTTCCGATAGCTCCTAAAATCCGCAGGTCTTAATCATTTGGGTTTTGATAGATAAATAAAAGCAGGGGAATGACCTTGATCTTCTGATATTGTAGAATTTGGAGTATTTAAATTCGATTTTTTTCTCCTGTTATTGTTTGTTTTTCCGATCAGGGCATAGGCATTCATTGGAATTACTCTTTCCTTAGTTTTATGTTTTAGGATTAACATTTTTACGTATCTATGTTTTGAAATTATAGGTTCTGTACAACCTCAGTTTTAGCTTGCCACCGGATTTTACCCACTTTCCGGGGATGCATATAAACCTGAAAATAAACTTTTTAATCCTGAAGTTTTCTTTCAGGTTAGCAACCCTTTGTGAAAACAAGTTTATGATGTATTTGTATAGGTTACGGCACATCGCGCACAGTAAAAGGTAAACGGTATTTTGCTCAAGTTTTGAGAAAGGCATTTTCGCCCATCCAAAATCGTTTTTCAGGACATCAAATTCTCTTTCAGCTGCCCCTCGTTGGTTATAAAAATGCACTACCTCCTGTTTGGGTGTTTGGTAATCGTTTGTAACAATTGCCGAATAATCAAAAGCCTCCCCTGTGAATAAATCAAGTTGCCCATCGCAGTTTTTGGTTTTTGTAACGATAAGGCGGTAAGGCCGCAATAAATGTTCAAGCTTGTGTTCTTTTGCCCGTTTCCTGTACGGGATATATTCAGTAGAGCCAAGATATTCAGTACCATTTTCTATTTCAACCTTTTGCCATTCTGTAATTGATGAAATTGCTTTCATTACAGCCGGGTCTTTGCTAGCCCTTACATATATTTTGTCAGCATATTTACATGCTACCGATAATGTTTTTAGTTTGTAAGAAGCACCATCAGCCCTGAACCGCTTAACCCTAAAACCTGTATCTGCCAACGCAAGAAACATCCTTTCCAACGTGTCTTCCTGCAATGTTTGCGCCGGGCTATTCTCATTCCTGTTTTCAACATAAACAACAGTATTTCCAATCAACGCAACACCGGGGCAATAACCAAACCCCTTTTTATAAGTAATTTTTGAGTCGGCTTTCTCTGTAAAAATTATAGTATTGTCATAATCTAAAACAATATTGTTTTTGTCTATCAGCCCAAGGTTTTTTATCAGCCGGAGGTTGATATCCGTTAAGAATCTATTCATGCTTATTTCATGCCCTTTTCACCCCTTGTGGTTTCAAAAAGTTGTATGGGCTCAACTAACTCTTTCATCCTGCCCAAAACCCTGTCAGGGCTGGGGATACGCATTAAGGGGTTGCCCTTAAATGATGCTGAAAAGTTCCCCAAAAGGTCTTCAGCACAATCCCCTCCACAGAAAAACACAGACCAAAAACTATAAAAAATATCCTTCCATGAATATTTACTTTGTGTAGCGAGTGCAGGCATTGTTTGATTAATAAATTTGCCGACCCCTTTCTTTTCAAATTCATCTAAAACAAAATTTAATCCTCCAAAAGGTGAAACTGCTAAAGAATTTTGTACTTTCATAATGGTATTGTTGAGCAACACCAATTTAGGTGATAATACCAGAGCTGTAAAGTATTCATCTGAATAGTTTTACAGCTTTTATTAACTTATACTTACAGATTTTAGGTTATAATCGGGGCACCATGAAAGCGAGAAGGGTTCGTTAATAAATTTCAGACTGCTTTTTAAAAAAATATTGTTTATAAATTATTGTTTTTAGTAACATATCGGGCTATATTTATACTAACAAATTAATCAATATAAAATTATGATAGCAATATTCCCAACCTGGGCTGATTTAAGCCTGTTTGAACAGGTGTACTGGACAATAACAATTCCTGCCACACTAATTTTTTTAATCCTACTTGTCCTGACAATATTTGGTGGCGATATGGATTCGGATGTCGATGTCGACTCAGACGTTGATGGCGGATTAGCCGATGGCGATTCTATTCCATTCCAGTTTATTTCATTAAAAAATATTGTGGCATTTTTTACTGTGTTTGGCTGGTCGGGAATTGGGTTTATACATAGCGGGCTGGATACATGGCTTGTAATTCTTTTATCAATGATTTGTGGTTTACTGATGATGGTTGCCATGGCTACGCTTTTCTACTTTATGTCTAGGCTTGCCGAAAGCGGTACTTTAAAGATGAATAATGCTATTGGTAAACTTGGTGAAGTATATTTAATTATACCAGCTAAACGAAAAGGATTAGGGAAAGTACAATTAAATGTACAGGGATCGCTGCGAACACTTGATGCAATTACTGATGAATCCGAAGATTTACCAACATCTTCAATAATCCATGTTCTTGATGTCATTGATGAGCATATCCTTCTTGTAGAAAAACAAGGATAGATTAATTTAAAATGATAAAATCTGTAATTCCCGTATATATTTTTAACACTATTATAAAATGATAGAACAATTAACCGACAATAATTTAAATCCAATTTTCATGAATAATTATTTTGTAATCCTTATTTCTGTTGCTGCACTTTTTCTTTTTATAATTATAGTGGCAATGATGCGGCGATACAAACGCTGCCCTTCAGACCGAATCCTTGTTGTTTATGGAAAAATCGGACGGGGTTCCGACCGTGAAACACGTTCAGCCAAATGTATACACGGTGGTGCTGCTTTTATATGGCCCATTATTCACTCCTATGCTTTTTTAGATTTGACTCCGCTTTCCATTGAAATTAACCTGACCAATGCCTTGAGTAAACAAAATATCAGGGTTGATGTCCCTTCACGATTTACAGTTGGTATTTCTACTGAACCAAATATAATGAACAACGCAGCCGAAAGGCTCCTGGGACAATCACAGGATGCAATCAGCAACCTGGCAAAAGATATTATATTCGGTCAGTTGCGTTTGGTTGTTGCAACCATGGAAATTGAAGAGATTAACAGCAACCGCGACCTTTTCCTCGCTGCTGTATCTTCAAATGTTGAGGCAGAGTTAAAGAAAATCGGATTAAAACTGATTAACGTTAATATTACTGACATTAACGATGAATCGGGTTACATAGAAGCATTAGGAAAAGAGGCAGCAGCCAAAGCCATAAACGATGCCAAAAAGAGTGTTGCAGAGAAAATGCGTGATGGAGAAATCGGGCAAGCCAATGCCCATCAGGATCAACGTATTCAGGTTGCAAAAGCTGACTCAGAGGCAGTTGAGGGTGAAAACCTCGCAAAAATTACCATTGCCAATTCAGATGCCGACCGTCGGGAAAAGGAAGCTGAAGCCAACCGTAAAGCAGTTGCAGCAGAAAAAGTTACCGATGCGAGAGCTTTGGAAGAAGCATATGCTGCTGAAAAACTTGCTGAAACTGTGAGGGCACAAAGAGATAAAGCCACACAGGTTGCCAATATTGTTGTGCCGGCAGAAATAGACAAACAAAAAGTTGAAATTGATGCCGAAGCCATTGCTGAACAAACACGAAGAATAGCAAAAGGTGAAGCCGATGCCATTTTTATGAAAATGGAAGCAGAAGCAAAAGGTATTTATGAAATTCTTAGCCGCCAGGCACAAGGATTTGATCAGTTAGTTAAAGCAGCTGATAATGACGCTAAAAATGCTGTACTAATGATGATAACTGATAAACTTCCTGAACTGGTTAAAACACAAGTCGAAGCCATTAAGAATATCAAAATTGATAAAGTAACTGTTTGGGAAACCGGAAACGGAAAAGACGGCAAAACCTCAACAGCTAATTTTATGCAGGGCTTACTTGGTTCAATTCCTCCACTCGATGATATATTTAAATCGGCCGGCATGGAACTACCTGATTACCTGAAAGGGAAAGAGCAGGCAAAAGATGACTCAAAAATTGAAGATGTAAAAGAAGTTGTGGAAGATAAACCTTCAGAATCAAAGAAGGAAGATTCTTCAGCTCCACCTGAAAATGATATTGAAGCATAATATTAAACCGGCTTTTTATCGAGCCGGTTTTTGTTTTTTAATAATAAGAAATTATTTTCACCCGTAATTTGAATAGCATTTCAATTACCTATTGATAAAATTATAACTATGGAAATTTTTAGTGCGCATAATATCGATAAATCTTTTGCAACACTCCAGGCTTTAACGGATGTAAGTATTGCCGTAAAAGAAGGGAGCATATTTGGTTTATTAGGTCCCAATGGTGCCGGAAAAACAACATTAATCAGAATCATTAATCAGATTACTGCACCCGACCAGGGCGAATTAATTTTCAAGGGGCGCAAGCTTAAAGCTGCTGATATTGAAAACATCGGATATCTTCCGGAAGAGCGTGGGCTTTATAGAAAAATGAAAATCAGTGATCAGGCATTATATCTGGCTCAGTTAAAAGGAATGAGTAAAAGTGAAGCCACTAAAAACCTAAAAGCCTGGTTTAAAAAATTTGAAATTGAAAGCTGGTGGAATAAAAAAATTGAGGAATTATCAAAAGGGATGCAACAGAAAGTTCAATTTATTACAACTGTTGTGCATAAACCAAAACTCCTGATTTTTGACGAACCATTTAGCGGTTTCGACCCTATTAATGCGAACCTTATAAAACAGGAAATTCTAAATCTCAGAGATGAAGGTGCAACCATTATTTTTTCAACCCATAATATGGAATCGGTTGAAGAATTATGCGACCATATTGCTTTGATAAACAAATCTGAGAAAATTCTTGATGGTGAGATTAACTCCATTAAAAGCCAGTATAAATCAAATATTTATGAAGTTGAATATTTAGGAGATTATAATAAATTTAGTTCTTCAATGGATAAAAACTTTAAAATTCTTGATCATTCTGAAAACACAGGAATTAATAGCTTGAAAATCCAGTATTTAAATGGAAAATCAAATAACGACCTGCTTAATTTCCTGATTCCTCAAATTGAGATTATTTCATTTAAGGAGCTGATTCCGAGCATGAATGATGTTTTTATTAAAGTAGTTGAAACTTCAAACAAAAGCTAAAACCGAAGCCTCATGAATAAAACAGTATTAATTCTAAAGCGTGAATATTTAACCCGTGTTAAGAAAAAATCATTTATCATTTTAACATTACTTGTACCATTTTTAATGGTAGGGATGTTTACATTAATTATTTTTCTTTCGGTTAGTGGCGATAAAAAAGAACGCACAATTGCTGTGTTTGATGAATCAACTATGTTTCTGGGTGAACTGGGAGAAGAAGGGTATACGAAATATGAGTTCATTAAACAAGATGAATATTTGAAATTAAAAGAAAACCTACAAAATATTGACTATTACGCCCTTTTATATATACCTGCCAATATTTATACAACCAGTACTGCCCGGCTTGAATCCGCAACTCAAATTTCCTTTGAATTAAGTGAACAAATTGAAGGAAAATTGAGCAGATATATAGAAAATGATAAACGACAAAAAGTAATTTCTGAAACCAATATTCCTGATTTAGAAGAAAGACTCGGTGCGACAAGAACCAGAATTAAGCTTAACACTATAAAAATTACAGATTCAGGTGAAGAGAAAAAAAGCTCTTCGGTTATAGCAATGATTGCGGGTTATGCAATGGGATTTGTCATTTACTTTTTTGTGTTTATGTATGGCGCTATGGTAATGCGTAGTGTTATGGAAGAAAAAAAGAGCCGTATCGTTGAGGTAATTATATCATCGGTAAAACCCTATCAACTAATGGCCGGGAAAGTAATAGGAACAGCATTGGTTGGATTAACCCAGGTTGCCATCTGGATTGTTATGGGAGTAGTTATCCTGGGAGTAGTCCAGGCATTTTTTACTCCTGAAGCTGCTCAGGAAATGGGACAAAACATAATGGAAACCCAACAACAAATGGGAGCAATGCCGGGTACAGCTCAGGCTCCTCAACAAGACCAGATTACACAGGTTCTCGATATGATTGGTACTTTAAACCTACCTCTTATCCTGTTTGCTTTTGTATTCTATTTCCTTGCAGGTTACCTTTTATATGCATCTTTGCTCGGTTCTGTAGGTGCTGCAGTGGATAACGATGAAGACTCACAGCAAATGGTATTCCCGGTAACATTCCCTTTAATTCTTTCAATAATGTTACTATTCCCCATTGCAAAAAATGCAGAAGGACCTGTTGCGTTTTGGGCATCAATGATTCCGTTAACATCTCCGGTTGCTATGATGGCTCGCATTCCTTACGGAATTCCAACCTGGCAGTTGCTCCTTTCAATGGCATTATTAATAGGCACAACCGTTGGCGCAATTTTATCAGCTGCAAAAATTTACCGAATTGGAATTTTAATGTATGGTAAAAAAGTAAATATTAAAGAGCTTATTAAATGGCTTAGGTATAAAAATTAATATTTCATAATAAAAACCAGTTAATTTATATTAGCTGGTTTTTTATTCCTAAATAGAATTGTTTTAGAAACAAAAGGTACAATTTTTGATACATACCCACGAATTACTAAATTTGTTAAAAGTCAAAAATTGAGGCCACTATTTTTCACAATACTTACCTTAATCTCGGTTATTTGTACAAAAGGGCAAGACCTTACTGTTTATAATGCCAAAACCGGCCGGCCGGTTGAAGGGGTTGTTGTTTTTTCAGAAGACTATTCAACACAAACAAATAAACAGGGACAAATAAGCCTGGAACTATTCTCTGAAAACGAACCCATTGAATTTAAACATTCATCATACCTCAGTTATAAATCAAATGTCAAAAAACTTGAATCGCAAGGATTTATTGTACTCCTAATTGAAGACCCTATAAAATTGGATGAAATTGTAATCTCGGTTAGCAGAAGGCAGCAGGCAAAAACCGAAGTACCAAATATGATTTCAACTATTGGTATTGATGAAGTTTATAATATGAATCCTCAAACCACTGCTGATTTACTGGGAAGTAAAGGAGGCGTTTTTATACAAAAAAGTCAAATGGGTGGCGGAAGTCCCATGATCAGGGGATTTTCCGCCAACCGTGTTTTACTTGTTGTTGATGGAATTAGAATGAATAATGCAATTTTCAGAAGCGGAAATATTCATAATGTAATTTCTCTTGATGCAAATTCCATTGAAACTACTGAGATTATTTTTGGTCCAGGCTCAGTCATTTACGGTAGCGATGCCATGGGCGGTGTAATGAGTTTTAATACTTTAACGCCTAAGCTTTCAACTTCAGATGAGTATAGCTTTTCGAACCATGTATTAACACGCTATTCAACTGCTAATAAAGAAAAAACAATACACGGCGATTTTAACTATGGCACCAACAAATTTGCCGTTCTGGGTAGTGTGACATATAGCGATTTTGATGACCTAAAAATGGGAACCTATGGCCCTGATGAATATTTAAGGCATGAATATGTTTCAAAAGCTAAATTCGAAGGAAATGATTTTATAATCAGAAATGACAATTCTCAAGTTCAGAGGTACACAGGATATTCACAATTAAACCTGATGGCAAAAGCCCGTTACCGCCCAAGCAATATATTTGAAATGAATGTAAGCAGCCATTATTCAGGAACCTCAGATATTCCACGTTACGACCGTTATATTGTTTATTCAGGCGATCAGCTAAAATACGGTGACTGGTATTACGGGCCTCAGGTTTGGGCTATGCAAAACGTAAATATCCAATATAAAAAAGAAACAGTCTTTTTCGACCAAATTAACTTTATTACAGCTTTTCAGAATTATAAAGAAAGCCGGAATAACCGAAAAATTAATAATCCCGAACTAACAGAACGAATCGAAAAACTTACTATTACCTCTTTTAACTTCGACCTTGATAAGAGTATCGATAAAAATAATTTATTTTATTATGGGCTGGAAGGCTACTTTAATAAAATTAATTCGACCGGTGAAACTACAAATTTGCTTAGCGGATTAACTGAACCGGCTGCTTCACGTTATCCTGATAATTCGAAATTCACTAGCCTTGCCGGGTACCTTACTTATAAATTCAATTATAAGAAAAAATTTACCCTTCAATCAGGAATAAGATATACTCTAACACATCTAAAAGGGAAATTCTCAAAAGACTTTTACAACTTCCCGTTTTCAGATTTTAATACTACAAATTCGGCGGTAAATGGAAATATTGGAATTGTTTGGCACCCTACCGGAAATTGGCAGATAAACCTCATAGCCGCTACAGGTTTCAGATCACCAAATATCGATGATATATCAAAGGTTTTTGATTCAGAACCGGGAAATGTTGTGGTTCCGAATCCCAACCTTAAACCTGAATACACAAGAGGTATTGAATTTGATATTATAAGAAGTTATGAGCATAAGGCAAAGTTTGAATTAAATATTTTTTATACCTATCTAAAGGATGCAATGGTTCGCCGTAATTTTACACTCAATGGGCATGATTCGATTTTGTATGAAGGAGAAATGAGTAAAGTAGAAGCCTTGGTTAATGCTCAATCGGCTCAGATATATGGAGGAAGTTTCACATTTGAATACCTTATTAATAATTATTTCAGAACACGGCATAATATTACTATAACAAAAGGTGAGGATTCAGATAAAAAACCAATCAGGCATGTTTCGCCAACATTTGGAAATTCACATATGATTTTTCAGGATAAAGCCTGGTTTATCGATTTATATATTCAGTACAGTGATAAAATCAGCTATGAAAACCTCGAAGAATCCGAAAGAGACAAACCACATATTTATGCTATTGATGACGAGGGCCACCCATTCTCACCGGAATGGTGGACACTGAACTTAAAATCATCATACAAAGTAAACAAGCAAATTACATTTAGTGGAGGCGTTGAGAATATCCTGGATAAACGTTATCGCTCTTATTCTTCAGGAATTGTTGCCCCCGGAATTAATTTTGTATTTTCAATAGTATCAAGTTTTTAATATTTATTCTCCCAAATAATTATTTTTGTCTCAGTGAAAATTTTTTTCAGAAAAGAAAATTCTTAAAGTTGACTATCACTGCGGCAAGGCCGCAGTGAGTTTTGGGTTTCATTAAACATAGTTTTTCATCAATTCCACCATCTATTTTTGGTGCCATTACCGAAAAATATCAGTTCACCACAAACTTGGTAACCGATTTTCCTTGATCGCCAGTTACTGAAATCAAATAAATACCTTCTACAAACTCGGATGAAAACAGTGGAATTTCATAAATTCCGGATGTATGATATTTAGCGGGAATTGTTTTAAGTAATTGTCCTGACATATTGTTAATTGAAACACTAACATTTCCAGAATTACGAATACTATATTTCAAAACACTTTCATCTCCTAAGGGGTTTGGATAAATACTAAGGGCATAAATATTCCGTTTAATGTCATTAATTCCAACAGTCTGTTCTGAATACCCTTTATAGGGTTCTACATTTCCCAGCTTATCCACAGCTTGAGAAAAGAACATATATGTTTTATTCTGATCCATTCGAAGCGTATCAGACAGGTTTTCGTTTGCTGAATTCCACAGTTTGTAATCTTCTTCTCCTTTTGACATGTATATATTATAATAGTCGATTCCCGACTTATCATCATCTCCTTGCCAAAAAATTTCATATACATTTTCATTAGCCGTGGCCTTTATCTCGTATACGTTACTTACCGGAGGTTCTCTATCTATTGTATTGGAATATACATTTGTATAGATTGGTTCGTTAAAGTCGAAAATAATTTTTGCTTGTGCACTTACAGTATTATTATGAACAACCGTCTCTTTCAGGCTAAGGCTATATCCTACATAACCTTCTCCCTCGGGGCTGGTATTATTGGGGGGCAAAAATCCTGCATCAGGATCTTCTGTTATATCCATAGTTGCCGGATCCAGACTCAAAAAATGCCATCGCGCTATACCGGTTTCTCTATCAACAGTACCGTTTACGCGTACCATAGTATTAATTTGCGGACGTAAATCAACATCTAAACCAAATGATGCACTATCTTCAAATACTTCATAATAATTTCCGGCAATCCATATATTATCAAATTTAAATGTTGATATATCGAACTTTTCTATATCGATAGTATCTAAAATTGAAACTTCTATGGCATTTGCTGTGGCTGTATTTTTATTTTCAAAGTAAATTTTGTACGAAGTTTCTGCACTACTTATGTAGTTGGCATCGCCGAATCCGGCCGGTCCAACAATTTCATTAGGATCTAAGGAAGTAACTGCATCCACATTTTTATCCTTGCTATCTTTTTTCTTGTATTCATCACACTCCTGGTTTGCACTATATGTATTTTTTATATCAATTGTTGCATCAACCATAGCCCAGGCTATGTCCCAAGCTTTAAACCATGGCATATTCCTCCCCGCATCCTTTGCACACGCCCAAACAACCCCCCCTAAGTTCCAAACAAATGAAATTTTAGTTAGTTTTCCTTCATTATAACTTACTGCCATTTCTGATAGTGTTTTTACAGAACTATAAAAACAATCTAACCCCGGGATTTGACCAGCCACTTCCCCTATTACTTTATCTCTAATCAATGTTGCAAGGACCCAGGCAAGACATTCATTATATGACATTGTAGCAATATATTCAGATTCATTGGATGATTTTGTGCCACCAACTGCATCTACTTCAAACCATGGATCAGTTGTAAATACACTAATCTGAAAATTCTCTACAGCTTTAATTTTAAATTCTATTGAGTATTTTGAATCGGCGGGGACTTTATAAAATGGGATACCATATAACCGTCCGTTAAATGGAGCATTATCAAGAGTGTCAAGCTCCCAATAAGGTGGACATTCTGCCAAATAAGATTCTACTTCCGGGTCGTTATATAAACTTAGGTCAAACTCCAGATTTTGAAATTCAATTGAATCAGGAACTGCCAACCAGAGAATTTGATAATAAGCATCGGTATTCCCCTTATTACCAAATTCAGCAGTATAAGTTGACCACCGGTTAAGCAATGCCCGGTTTCTTCCAATCAGTTCAACGTACATTTTCGGATCCGTGCCAACTTCAACTGTATAGGCATTAGGAAGTACCATCTCGGGTTCACCCGGGTTTTTAACCACCACATCATAAACTCCAAGCTCAGCATCCCGCAGATCGAATACAGCCTGAATTTGCCCTGTATTCAGAAAAACCATATTTGTCCCTTCAATATCAACTCCACCTTTTCGAAGTATAGGAATACTTCCTGTTAACAAACCACCGGCATAAATAGTAATCGTAGAATTGCCTGTATTTCCTCCATGTTTTCCATCAACTTTTTGTATTCCCCTAAATTCTACAAATTCAGAATATTCAATATCTCCGTTTGGATTAGAAGCAGTAAGGGTTACTTCAAAAGCCCCAGGTGAAGTGTATGTATGACTAGGATTTACCAAATTGGAAGTAGAACCATCGCCAAAATCCCAATGATAACTGGTTGCATATTCGCTCGTATTGGTAAATAACACGGTTGATAATGACTGAACTGCTTCGAACGAAGATATTGGTGCAGGCTGAAATTCAGTACTTAAATGATAGGAGCCATGATAATTTCCAGATTTATCAATCCGAATAAAATATGTTTTACCAACTTCCAGGCCCCAGCCATAAATAGTCTCTGTTTCTCCTGAAGAAACAGCTGCGTAAGTTATAGTACTTACTGTATCCTTATCAATAATATGAACATAATAATTACCAATGTCTGGCGATGTGGATGTTATTTTTACCCCTCCAGGTTGTGTAACTGTAAATTTGTACCAATCATTTGTATCATAAACATTATTGAGAACATAATTCAACCTGCCTGTTTTTGCTATATCAATACCAATTAAATTAGCTTCTGCTGCTGTATTATTTGGTTCAGTATCATTGGGTAACAGTGCCAGAGTAAAGCTATTTGTTATGGTATAAGAACCAGCATAATGAGCACTATATGAAACTGCAAAATAATAAGTTCCGGGTTGTAAATTTATTCTCGAAATAGAATCTGTTTCCCCGGAAGAGACAGCTGCACTCGCTAATTGTCTAACTGTATCCACATCAAATAATGTGATATAGTAAGTAATAATATCGGGAGATGTAGATGTAATTTTCAAAGTGCCCTCCTCGGGAATTGTGATGCTATACCAATCAAACAAATCAGCTACATTATTGAGAACATAATTTAACCTTCCTGTGGTCTTACTATCTAGTGCAAACACATTCGATTTTTCTTTTGTATTATTTGGCTCAGTATCATTGAGTAACAGTGCCGGAGTAAAGCTATTTGTTATGGTATAAGAACCAGCATAATGAGCACTATAT
>JABMQB010000034.1 GCA_013203525.1 Mariniphaga sp. | reverse complement strand
CCGCTAATACCACTTGATAAGAAAACAATTGCCGAACATATCATTGATAATTTCAAAAATATTGGCTGTAATAAATTTTATTTTTCTATTAATTATAAATCTGAAATGATTAAACAATATTTCAAAGAATTAGATAAAAATTACTCAGTTGAATTCTTTGAAGAGGATAAGCCGCTGGGTACCGCTGGGAGTCTGCATCTGCTAAATGGGAAAATCGATAAAACATTTTTTATTTCTAATTGTGATATCATCATCAAAGATGATTACCGTGAGATTTATAAGTATCATAAAGAGTATAAAAACGAATTAACAATTGTTGGCTCTTTTCGGCATTATCATATTCCCTACGGTACTCTGGAAACAGGTGAAGATGGAAGGTTAATATCTTTACAAGAGAAACCACAATTAAGTTTTCTAATAAATTCAGGTATGTATATTTTAGAACCACACTTAATAAATGAGATCCCTAAAAATGAATTCTTTCATATTACTGACCTTATCGTAAAGATTAAAGCACGAAATGGCAGAGTTGGAGTATTTCCCGTTAGCGAGAAATCTTGGATAGATATTGGTGAGTGGGATAAATATCTGCGAGTAATAAAGTATGGGAAAACGTTTGAAACGGAATAAAGTGTTTATAGGTCCATTTAATACGGCTGGTTTTTCAGGTACATTAACAAAGGCTTTAAAATCAGTAGGAGTAAATGCTGATTTTGTGTCATGGAAGAATTCAGATCATCCTTTTAATTATGGGGTGGATAAAGAAATGTGGCTGTTTGATCATAATCCTTCATTTAAAATAATGGGGAAAAACCAAAACTATTGGTTTAATCAGGTTTTAATAGTTGCACAGTTTATCAAAATGACATTTATTTATAACACGTTCATATTTATTAAACCAGTTACTTTTTTTAGGAACAATAAAGATCTTTATTTTCTAAGGCTATTTAGGAAGAAGATTATTTTCATTTTCGCGGGTTGCAATGATCGCAATCCCGATTTTATTCCGGAAGATCAAGAATATATCTGCCATAACTGTTGTGATAAAGTAAAACAAGTAGATAACTGGTGTGATCGACTGGATGAAAAAAAGAAAAGAGTGCAATGGTTTGAAAAGTTTGCCAATAAAATATTGGCATTTGATGATAATGCATCTTATCTAAAAGATAAGGGAAAACAACTATGGATTTCTGCTGCGGTTGCTCCCCCCCCAGAAAATAACTACATGGATAAATATAAACAGGATAAGATCGTTATTTGCCATCTTCCCAGCAATCCATTAATAAAACAAACTCACATAATAGAGCCAATTCTTAGAAGAATTGAAAAAGAAGAAAATGTTGAGATTATAATAAAAAAAAATATCTGGTCGAGAAAAAAAATGATGGATACATTGGAACGTAGTCATATTAATATTGATGCTCTGGGCGGGATGATTTTTGGAACTATAGTTTTAGAAGGATTGTGTCGTGGTACTGTTGGTTTGGCTAGTTATCCTGATTGGATTTCTAAACATTACAATGTTGATCCTGTTGTAGGAATTACTAAAGATAATTTATATGAAATACTGAAAGAACTTATTAGAAAAAGGGCACTATTAGAGAGATATGCACGAAGATCATTAAAAGCATACAACAAATATTTTACTTATGAAGCTGTTGGGACATATTATAAAGAAAAATTGGAGTTGAAATAAAAAATGATAGGTTCGCATACAATTATATCAAAAGATAAATTCAAAATATCTGGGAATGACTATAATTTTCTTAAACACGAGAAGTGGTTTCAAGTAAGTAATGAATATCAAGATAATCATATACTTCTTATCAGATCTTATTATGAAGGATACCCTTTTGAAAACTGGGATAAGGATGATTATTTTATTTTATTAGAAGGGATGATCTATAATTTCACTGAAGAAAAAATAGAAAATTCATTAAAAGAAATTGGTTACCTGTTTTGTAATAATGGTGATTATTATAATAAAATAACTGAATTTGTAGAAAATGCTGATGGTGATTTTGTTATTCAAATATATGATAAACAAAATAAAAAGTATATTCTATTCAATGATTATTTG
>JABMQB010000033.1 GCA_013203525.1 Mariniphaga sp. | reverse complement strand
GATTCAAATGGAGAAATAATTTCAAGGATTACTTCAGATTATGCCAGGGAGTATGAGAAGGAACAAAGATGGGAAGCAAAAAATAATGTGGTAGCAGTAAATGCGCAGGGCGATACGCTAAAAACTGAATTTCTAATTTGGGAGGAAAAATCTGAAAAGATTTATTCCGATAAATTTGTGAAAATTATTCGCCCCGATCAAATTATTTCAGGTATTGGTTTTGAAGCAGATCAAAATCTGCAAAACTGGAAAATAAAAAATCCTAAAGGAACTATTTATGTAACAGTAAACCAGGATGAACAAAATCCTGATGGAAACGTAATGGATACAGAAGAGAATAATTCATTAAACCCAGTTCAAATAAATAATTAGTCAGTTTATGAATTTAATGCTGATTATTCTAATTACTATAATTCTATCCGCTTTTTTTCCGGTATGGAAATAGCTTTTGTCTCGGCTAACAAATTAAGGCTGGAATTGGATAAAAAATCAAACCCGTTTGTATCTGGCATTCTTAGTTTTGTTACAAAAAGCCCGGGTAAGTTTATTGCTACAATGCTAATTGGCAATAATACTGTGCTTGTAATATACGGAATCGCTTTTGCTGCGCTGCTTGAACCTGTTATTACGAACTATACTACTTCCGATACATTTATTTTATTGATACAAACAATTATTTCAACATTAATAATTTTGGTATTGGCTGAATTCTTACCAAAAACATTATTTCGTATTTTTCCAAATACATTGTTAAATATTTTTTCCGTTCCACTTGCATTTTTTTATACCATCTTCTATCCAATAACCATATTTACCGTAGGAATTACAAATTCCTTGCTTAAAGGAATTCTGAAAACCAAAATAGACGTTGGAGTTGGAAATCCGGTATTTAGCCGTGTCGATCTTGATCATTTTATAAATGAATCACAGACAGATGGAATACTTGAAGAAAATGAGGAAGAACATGAAGTTAAACTTTTTAGGAATGCCCTTGATTTTTCAAAGGTGAAACTTCGGGAAATTATGGTGCCAAGAACTGAAATGGAAGTACTTGATATAAATTCACATATTGAGAAGTTAAGGTCAATGTTTATTGAAACCGGTTATTCCAGAATACTAATTTTTGAAAATTACATTGATAATATAATTGGTTATGTACATTCATCTGTGATATTTGAGAATCCCGATTCAATTCAACCATTTTTAAAGAATGTTTTAATTGTACCGGAGACAATGCCTGCCAATAAATTGTTAAGCACTTTTATTCAGGATCATCGAAGTATTGCAATTGTTGTTGATGAATTTGGCGGAACTTCTGGTATGGTAACCAGCGAAGATATACTGGAAGAGATTTTTGGAGAAATTGAAGATGAGTATGATACAAGTGACTTTATTGAGAAAAAAATCAGCGACACAGAATTTGTTTTTTCAGGGCGTTTTGAAATAGATTTTTTAAATGAGAATTATAATTTGAACCTTCCCGACACCGATGATTTTGAAACTCTTGCAGGTTATATTTTAGCTCACTACAAAAGCATCCCCAAAATAAATACAATCATCGATATTGGCCAATTTAGTTTTAAAATTCTTAAAGCTACCAATACAAAAATTGAATTAGTGAACCTTACCATTCAGGAAAAGTAATTTTAGGTTCAGAATCAAACTTGCCTGGCTGCCATAAATACATAAAAACCAGAAGATTATTCTATAAGAAAAGATATATTTTATGGAAGCAATTAAAATGAAAATAAATTTTAGGTATAATATTGAATTTTATTATCTTCGTAGCTCGAAAAAAATAGAGTAATCAGTAAAAAAATTTATTAATAAATGGCTACACTACAAAAGATTAGAAATCGTGCAGGGCTTTTGGTGGCAATCGTTATTGGACTGGCACTTGTTGCATTTATTCTTGGTGATATGTTCCGTTCAGGGAACACATTTTTTCAAAGAAGGCAAACTGAGATTGCCGATATAAATGGTGAATCATTTCAATACCTCGATTTTCAGAGAAAGGTTCAGGAATTAGGAGATATCTATGAACTTAATAGTGGTGAAAGTCAGATTGATGAAGCTACCTGGATTCAGCTTAGGGAGCAAACGTGGCAAGAACTTGTTCGCGATGCTTTAATGGAAGATACTTATGACGACCTAGGTATTTCGGTTAGTACTGACGAACTTTATGATATGGTACAGGGTAGTAATATTCATCCTATTGTTCAGCAAATTTTTCAGAATCAAAATACAGGGCAGGTTGATCGGGGAGCAATAATACGTTTTCTTAAGAACCTTGAATTGGGTGCAACTCCTCAGCAGCGTGAATACTGGCTTTATCTTGAGAAGCAAATAGTTGCTAGCAGGATTCAAAGCAAATACAATAACTTGATTAAAAAAGGGCTATATGCCACTAATGAAGAAGCACAACGCAGCCTCGATGAAAAAAACAGTATTATTAGTTTCAATTACATTGCATTACCTTATACTTCGGTTGCCGATAGTCAGGTAGTAGTAAATGAAAATGATTTGGAGAATTATTATAATGAGCATAAGGAGGAGTATAAGCAGGAAGGTTCCAGAAAAATAGAATATGTTGTTTTTCCTATTGATCCATCCGATCAGGATAACCTTGATACGGAAATATGGATGAATGATATAAAAAGCGACTTTGAATTGGCGGAAGATAATATTCAATTTGCAAATTCAAATTCTGATGAAAGTTTTGATGATACTTGGCTTGGATTAGAAGAATTACCGGCAAATATTAATTACTGGATATCGATTCAAAATGCAGAGATAAACAATTTATTTGGACCATATTTTGAAAATGGTAGTTATAAACTAGCAAAATATCATGCATCAGAAATGCGACCGGATTCTGTAGAAGCCAGGCATATTCTGATTAGAGTTACCGCATCTGACCCACAGGATGTTATTCAAAGTAAAGTAGCGTTAGCCGATAGTTTAAAGACTGCTGTTGAAAACGGTAGTAATTTTGCTGCATTAGCCAGAGAGTTTTCTGAAGATGAGGGATCTGTAGTGAATGGTGGAGAACTTGGTCTTTTTGCTCATGCACAAATGGTAAAACCTTTTTCTGATGCTGCATTTAATAATAAGGAAAGTGAAGTTTCAATCGCAGAATCTCAATTTGGATTGCATATTATTCAAACCACAAGACGAGTTGCTGAAGTTAGGAAATATCAGATTGTTTATTTGAACCGGGTTGTGGCTCCAAGTACTGAAACATATCAAGGGATTTATGCTGAAGTAAGCAAATTTGCCAGCGAAAATACATCTCAGGAAGATTTTAACAATGCAATTGTTGAGCAAAATTTAAGTAAACGGACTGCAACCGTCCTTGAAAATGACAGAGTCATACCAGGCATCGAAAATTCACGGGTTATTATCAGATCGGCATATGATGCAAAAGAAGGTGATATTTTGGTCGATGTAAGAGAATCATCAATTTTTGAAATAGGTGATAATTTTATTATTGCAACTTTGGTTGATATCAGCGAAAAAGGAATTAGCAATTTTGATGATGTAAGGGCACGCATTGAACTGGCTGTAATAAGAGAGAAAAAAGCAGAATACCTGATTGATAAAGCTTCGGGTGTTTTAAACGGCGAAAACGATATAATTGTTATTGCTCAGGAATTGGGATCAGAGGTTAATACTGCACAAAATATTAACTTCTCGTTAGTTTCTATTCCAAATGTTGGTTTGGAACCGGCTGTAATAGGTACTGTTGCATCACTTGAAGAAGGTAAAATATCTGTTCCTGTAAAAGGCAATAATTCGGTTTATATTGTTGAAGTTACAGAAACAATCGTAGGCACAATTGCAAACATTGCTTCTGAACAACAAAGTATAACACAGAATATTGCTTACCGTGCCGATTTACAAGCATATGAGGCAATAAAGAATGCTGCTGAAATTGAAGATAGGCGTTCTAAGTTTTATTAGATAATAAAAATAATACAATATAGAAAGGAGTCAGATATGGCTCCTTTTTTTTATGATTTGTGTAAGGATAAAATGGCTTGGTTTATGAGTAAAATATTTCTTTCTGATTGTAAGATTAAAACCACATAAAAAGGAGCCCGAAAGCTCCTCTTAAATATTTTAGATAATCCTTAGAATATTAAGGAACAGGATGTAAATTAATTTTATTTGTCCATCCTTTGAATAAAAATTAGATATTAGTTATCTAATTTAGCATTTAAAAGAATTTCAGCAGTACCTCCGGCATACAATCTTGATATAGGACATTTCTCTTTGGCTGCTATTGATAATTCCTCAAATTTTTCCTGAGCTAATCCTTCACAAATTACTTCACACTCTAATTGAATTTTTGTAATACAGGGTCCGCTTTCATCTTTTCCCAATGTAACGGAAGCAACTGTTTCAACTTTTTCAGGATTTAAACCTTCTCCACTGATTAAAGCAGCAAGAAACATAGAATAACATCCCGAATGCGCTGCACCAATTAATTCTTCAGGATTTGTTCCATTTCCTTTTTCAAAACGCGAAACAAAGGTAAAAGGCCCGCTATAGTTACTAAAATTCATTGTACCCTTACCATCTTTGAGGGTTCCATTCCATAGTGATTTTGCTTTTCTGGTAGTCATGATTTGATTTTTTTAAAAATGTTATTTTATAAAGTATCCTGTCCCGGCACCCAATCACATGCTGTTTTCCCCTCAGTTTGAGTAGCTTCCAAAGCTCTGAGGACTTCAGCTACATTTCTTCCCGTACTATCGTTATTAACATTAATCCACTGAATTATACCTTTGGAATCAACAATAAATGTAGCCCTAAAAGCAATTTTTGAGGGTTGTAGTATCCCTAGTTTTTTACTTAATGATTTTGAGGTGTCAGCAATTAATGGAAATCTCAGTTCGTTCAGATTTTTATCATTTAATCTCCAGGCTAAATGAACATCCTCAGTATCAGTTGATGCACCAAATAATACTGTATTTAAGTTTAAAAATTTATCATGTTGATTATTAAATTCAATAATCTCAGTTGGGCATATAAAAGTAAAGTCTTTTGGGTACCAAAACATTACCATCCATTTACCCTCCTTTTTATGATCGTTGTTTGTAATATCACCAAATTCTTTATTTGGTAAAACTGCTGATTTGCAGAATTTAGGAAATTTATCTCCAATTGTTAACATAGTATTTCTTTTTTAGTTGATATTTGATTTTTAATGTTATTTAAACTCAATAAAAATTACCATACAAATATAGGTAGCTAGGATAGATGAATCAAATAGATTTTTTTTAAACCCCTTAGACAAAAGCTATTTAGTTCAATTAAATAGTTGATTTTAATTAGTTGAAAAGCTTATGAAATTGGTTAAAGTTTAGATTGAGTTTTTTATCAAATTGTAGAATGTACGTTATGAAATAGGATTTATCTCTTTGAGATAATTATTTATATCCCTATATTTAAACGTTTTTCTGAAATAATAAAAAATATATAACCTTATCCAATTTAAACTAATATCATGGAAAAAAAATCAGACAAAAAGAATGTTTCCAGAAGGGCCTTTCTGGGTACAACAGCTGCTGTAGCTGCGGGAATAACTGTTATCCCAAGGCATGCTGTAGCTGGATTAGGGCATCAGGCTCCAAGTGATAAACTGAATTTAGCCTGTGTTGGTATCGGTGGCATGGGAGCTTCAAACTTAAGAGCTCTTCAAGATACTGAAAACATCGTTGCACTTTGTGATGTTGACTGGAAATATAGTGCACCGGTTTTCGAAAGATATCCTGATGCCAAAAAATTCAAAGATTGGCGTGTGATGTATGACAAAATGGGTGATAGTATTGATGGTGTAATTGTTGCCACAGCTGACCATACTCACGCAATAGTTGCTGCAACTGGAATGACAATGGGGAAACATGTTTATGTACAAAAGCCATTAACACACACAGTTTATGAATCACGTTTGTTAACTAAACTGGCAGTTAAACATAAACTAGCAACCCAAATGGGTAATCAGGGCTCTTCAGCTGAAGGAGTAAGCAAAACTGTTGAATGGTTAGCAAATGGTGAAATTGGTGAAGTAACAAAAGTTGAAGCATTTACCGATCGTCCGATTTGGCCACAGGGTTTAAATACTCCTGAAAGAGGCGACTGGGCTCCTGATACACTTGATTGGGACTTATTTACTGGCCCGGCAAAAATGCGTCCTTTCAATCATATTTATCATCCATGGAATTGGCGAGGATGGTGGGACTATGGTACCGGAGCTTTGGGTGATATGGCCTGCCATATTTTGCATCCCGTATTTGTAGGTTTGGAATTGGGTTATCCAATTCACACACAAGGAAATTCAAGCTTACTATTAAACGATTGTGCACCTGTTGCTCAATCTGTAAAACTTACTTATCCTGCAAGAACTCCAAAACGTGCATGGAAAGGAATGAAAAGGAATGCTGAATTACCTCAGGTTGATGTATACTGGAGTGATGGTGGAATTAAGCCTATGCTTCCTGAAGGTTGGCCTGATGGTAAAAATCCAAATGTACAGGGTGGATATGTTTGTTTCCATGGAACTAAAGATAAATTGATATGTGGATGTTATGGAGCCAGACCATTCTTGCTTTCAGGACGTACTCCGGAAGCTCCTGAATTCAGACGTAGAGTAGAAGGTGGAAATCGTGGAGGCCATGAAAAAGATTGGGCACGTGCATGTAAGGAAAGCCCTGAAAATAGAGTTCAAACCGCATCTGCTTTTGAAGAAGCCGGGCCATTTAATGAAATGGTTGTTATGGGAGTTCTCGGTGTTCGTTTACAATCGCTTAATAAAGAACTTGACTGGGACGGTGAAAAAATGGAATTCACAAACCTTACTGATGATGAAAAAATCAGGACTGTTGTTAAGGATGGTTTCACAATTGAAGATGGTCATCCTTCGTTTTCCAAAGACTGGACAGATCCGGTATCTGCCAAGGAATTTGCTGCTGAACTTGTTAAGCATAAATATCGTAAACCGTGGAGTTTACCTGATATGCCTGCATAGAGAAGTTATGTCATGGTGAGCTTGTCGAACCATGGATTAAAGAATATTTTTGAAAGGGTATCTGCTAAAGCAGGTACCTTTTTTTTATTTTACAAAAACTTCAAAATGTAAATTGTATTAATTTCTGTTAATTAAAGTTGAACGTAAATATTTAAGTAGGTAATACCTTATATTTTTTCTATTTTTCAGAAACCAAATTGTTTACAGCGGATTTTCAAATTAATGATAATGAAGGATAAACAAAATTTATTAGGCCGAAGGAAATTTATTGGAACAACAGCAACATTAGGAGCAGGTTTTACAATTTTACCTGGTCATGTTTTTGCCGGTTTTGGGCATAAACCACCAAGCGATAAATTAAATATTGCAGGTATTGGAGTAGGAGGGATGGGTTTTAGCAACCTTCGGAATATGGAGACTGAAAATATTATTGCATTGTGTGATGTCGATTGGGAATATGCTGACAGGAATGCATTTAAAAAATGGCCTCTTGTAAAAAAATATACCGATTACCGGGAAATGTTTGACCAGCAGAAAGATATTGATGCTGTTATGATTGCTACACCGGACCATTCACATGCTTTACCTGCACTAATGGCTATTAAAAATGGTTATCATCCATATGTGCAAAAGCCTTTAACACATTCGGTTTATGAATCCCGTATTTTAAAGGAAACCGCCGAACGTTATGGTGTTGCAACACAGATGGGTAACCAGGGAAATTCTGATGATGGTATCCGTGATATTTGTGAATGGATTTGGGCTGGAGCAATTGGTGATGTAACCCATGTTGATGCATGGACAAACCGTCCGATATGGCCACAAGGTCTGGAAAGACCTACAAAATCGAAACGGGTACCAAAAACTCTGGACTGGGATTTATTTATAGGCACGGCGCAATGGCGGGAATATAATCCGGTATACCATCCATGGAATTGGCGGGGCTGGTGGGATTTTGGAACCGGAGCACTGGGCGATATGGCTTGTCATATACTTGATCCGGTTTTTAAAGCCTTAATGTTAGAATATCCAAGCTCAGTGCAAGGAACATCATCAACGGTAAATATTGAATCGGCTCCAAATTCTGAATTTATTAAATATGAATTTCCACGTAGGGATAATTTACCCAAAGTTGGGATGCCTGAAGTTACGGTTCATTGGTACGATGGAGGATTAATGCCACCTCGCCCCGATGAATTGAAAGATGGAGAGCAAATGGGAAATAGTGGGGGTGGATGTATTTTTTATGGGATAAAGGGGAAAATTATGTGTGGATCTTCAGCACAAAATCCAACTCTCTTACCAACTGATGAGATGGAACATTTTCAGGCTCCTGCAAAATCTATCCGGCGTATTTTTAATGCCATGGAAGGAGGGCATGAACAAGACTGGATCAGGGCTTGCAAAGAAGATAAGGATAACAGGTTGGAAGCTTCTTCCAATTTTAAATATTCAGGTTTATTAAATGAGATGGTGGTTATGGGTGTGTTGGCAGTACGCCTACAAACTCTTGATCGTAAATTAAAATGGGATGGGCAAAATATGCAGTTTACAAATATTGGTGTAAACGATGAAATAAGGGTGATGACGAAAGATAATTTTGAAATTGTAAATGGCGATCCTCGATTTGATGCAGATTATATTACCTTGCCAGCGTCGTCTACAGCCGAGAGTTGGATTCGCCATACATACCGAAATGGTTGGGAACAGATATAAAATGATTAGTTAAATGATACTCGTGCCACCACTTGAAGTGGTAGCACGAATAATTTCTGTTTTCTGCTTAAAATTTAATAGGAACCATATAATTTACTGGCACTGCTTTCCCCCTTTGTTTTCCGGGCTTCCAAACTTTTAAATCTGAAATTATTTTTTAGTTAATGTTAAGTTTTATTCAAGACCATCTCTTGCACCAATATAGCCGATGACATGATTTAATATATACAATGTAGCAGTGTCTGCATAAGCTACAGCACTGGTTCCTTCATTTAGAAAAATGCCAGATACAAGATTTCCAGATCCTGAGGTTTTATAAACGTTTATTTTATAATTTTCGTTTTCTAATATCTTTTCATAAGGAGTTTTCAGATTTTTGATTCTTTTTGTTTTCTCAGTTGTCATATTTTTTATTTCAATATCAAAATTAAGTATTTGTGAACTTACCTGAGATTTGATTATTAATTTATACACAAAAACCTTTTTTGGAATTGAATCCACAGTTTGTGTAGTTGATTGATTCATTGTTCCATTGATTGTATCGGAAGTTTCGGGAATAGTCTCTACATTTTCAATTACAGTAGTTTTAGATGCTTTTTTTTTAGGAAGCAGATTAATTGTGCTGTCTACATCAGTAGGTTTTATCTTGTAATTTGGCTCAGCAAAAGCAACCAAAAGAATTGCAATTGCCGGCAAAGCCCAGGCTAGTTTAAAAGCCCTGATTTTTGGTGTTTTCTTTTTCGTCATCATTTTTAATCGATTTGTGTTAAGGGCAAAGTTCAGGCTATTGGTAATACCAATAATCTGCATGCCCATTAACTGGTTAACTAATAATGCCTGGTACTTAGCAACCTGGTTGCCATTCGAAATAACAGCACTGTCGGCTAAATACTCATGGTTTTGTTTGATAGATCGTTCAAAGAACCAAATAAATGGATTGAACCAAAAGATGACTGTTAACAGTTCTATAATAATCAGGTCGACCCAGTGATTTTCACGAATGTGCACTTTTTCGTGAGCCAGAATGTCCGGCAAGTCTTCCTGCGTATGAAACTTCGGATTTATAAAAACAATATTAAAGAATGAAAATGGAAGTCCGTATTTTTCATTTTCAACTATTCGTATTCCATTAAGCGATTTTATTTTGTATTTTATCATTAATCCAATAAGAATTGCTGATTGAATTAAAAGCCGTAAAAGAAAAATTGAAACTCCGGTTAAATAAATAATGGTGATAATTTCAACTAATCCCAATGAAAAATTACTTACATCACTTGCACTAATTGTTGGTTGAATTGTTTTAAAAGTATTGTTTAACGATTCAAATACATTTGGATTTTGCCCAACTTCAACTATTACGGAGTATTGGTATGGTATTAAAGGTAATATGGCCGAAAGAATAAGAGCTAATAACAAAAAATACCTGTTTGCTACATAATAGGTTTCTTTTCTTAAAAATAACCAGTATAATAAATAAAAAAGAGCTATGCTGATTGAGGCTTTTAATAAAAATGTAAACAATTGTTCCATGGTTTAAGGTTTACAATTCGTCTTTGTTTAATTCTGATTCTGCCATTTTCATAACCCGTTCAAGTTCTTCAATAGTAAGGTTATTTTCTTTAGCGAAAAACATGGCCATTTTCGGAAATGATCCATTAAAATAATTTTTCAATAATGAGCTGAACTGATAACGGGTGTATTCCTTTTTACTTATAGCTGGAGAAAACAGATATGTATTTCCGATTTTTTTGTGAGCAACAAATCCTTTTTTTCCCAGAACTTTTAAAACCGTTGCAACAGTTGTATATGCAGGTTGTGGTTGATTGAATCCTTCAACAACCTGTTTTACAATCCCTTCCTTTAAATCCCAAAGGATGTGCATTATTTGTTCTTCAGCTTTTGTTAGTGTCTTCATCTTGATAAAAAGTTCAAATGCAAATATTGTACAATAATATCTACTACAAATATAGTACTATAAATATAATAGAAAAACTATTTTTATAATATTTCTACTAAAAAGTTAGTATTTACTTATATGTGGCTAACAGATAGAGTTTTAGTGAGTAGCTGAAAATTTAAATTCCAATTATGGATTCCAGATAATTTCTTCTATAGCAATCGAAATTGCATTAATATGGTAGTAATATTCTGTCATGTTTGCATCTTCATACGATACGGCATTTAATTGAAGAATATATTTCGAACCTGAATAAGGAGAAAGAATCCAACCACCATCACTGGGGTACATAGTGTAACTTGTTGAATCTGCATGAATCTCATATCCATTATAAATTGTTTTTCCTTGAAGGTCAAGTAATCTTACAAAATAACTTTCTGAACTCAAAGTGGGAGTCCATTTAATATCAATTGTATTATTCAAAGGACTAAAGGTTATATCTGTAATTTCAGGGATTTCTATATATGTGTTAGAAAGAAAGTCGTAATCTTCAAATATTTCGCCATTCCTGTTTTGAACTGTAAAATTGTACTGGCCACTTACAGGTTCCTGGATTGAAAAATCACTTTCAGTTGGTGTATTGGCAAAAGTTATTAAAGCTTGTTTAAAAGAAGTTAGCTCAATTGGCGTATCTCCATTGGGTGTAATTACCTGAGCCGATTCAATAGCCTGGTTTGCGTAAGCATAGTATGCAAGTGCATATTTTATTGTATCATTTACCTTCTTTTTAATAATAATTACTTCTGGGATAACATTATATTCATCATTGCTATTTTCAGTTTTATTGCAGGAAAAAAGAGTAATTATTAGACTTACAATGATGATGTATCTGAGTATATTAATAGTTTTCATTATTAATGATTTAAAAATTTCAAATTATATTTTTATAAGATGTCTAAAAAATAAAATAGTTGCGTTACAAATTTAGTAATTGTTTGCAAAAACTGATTCAAGAAGTTTATCCAGCACTTCCCTTGCTTTACTAACATTTCCGGTTTCCTTAAAAATCAGCGATAATTTATTTTTAATTTCTTTTATCCGGCAATTAACCTGGTTATGTTGAATTGCCTGAATAATTTTCATAAATTCTGTTGATTTGTAAAATGTCGATTCCTGGTCGGATATTAAATAACAAATCATTTTATTCTCCTTCAGGATTATTTTTTCAATTCCTAGTTTAATAGCTTGCCATCTCAACCTAACCACGTTTAATAACTCTGAAGTTTGTGGAGGGATTTTTCCAAACCGATCAATTAGATTTTCGGTAAAAGCCAGCAATTCTTCTTCATCCTCAATATTATCCAGTTTTCGGTAAAGGAACATTCTTTCGGCAACGCCCTGGATATATTCATCTGGGAATAATATTTCCAGGTCGGTATCAATTTGGCAATCGCTTACGTAATTTACTTTTAAGAATGTTTGTACTGCTTCACTGTCCTCTTTTTCAAATATTGGTTTAAATTCTCCTTGTTTTAATTCCTGAATCGCTTCATTCAGAATCCTGTGGTAGGTATCAAATCCAATATCTGCAATAAATCCACTTTGTTCAGCTCCTAACATATTACCAGCACCACGGATATCAAGATCCTGCATTGCAATATTAAAGCCGCTTCCTAAATCCGAGAATTCTTCAATAGCTTTTAAGCGCCTTCGAGCTTCAGAGCTAACAGTTGATAATGGAGGAGTTATAAGATAGCAAAAAGCCTTTTTATTGGATCGTCCAACACGCCCTCGAAGTTGGTGCAAATCACTCAATCCAAAATTCTGTGCCTGATTAATAATTATTGTATTGGCATTGGGGATATCCAATCCCGATTCGATTATTGTAGTTGCAATTAATACATCAAAATCGCCATTTATAAAACCAAGCATAACTTTTTCAAGTCTGGATCCATCCATTTGCCCATGGGCAACTGTGGTTTTAACTCCCGGCACAATTCGTTTAAGGGTAGCTTCCACTTCATTTATATTTTGTATTCTATTATGGATAAAAAACACCTGCCCATTTCGTTCGACCTCATAAATTATTGCATCTTTTATAATTTGCTCATTGAAACCATGTGTCTCTGTTTCAATAGGGTAACGGTTAGGAGGTGCAGTTTGTATTATCGATAAGTCTCTGGCCCCCATTAACGAAAACTGGAGAGTACGCGGAATAGGAGTTGCAGTTAATGTTAATGTATCGACATTTATTTTGAATTGTTTGAGTTTTTCTTTTACCGATACACCAAATTTTTGTTCTTCATCAATTATTAATAATCCCAGGTCCTTGAACTCAACATCTTTGCTTACTAAGCGGTGAGTCCCAATGATAATATCAATTTTCCCCAGCTGAACTTCTTTAAGAGTTTGCTTTATTTCGGCTGTTGAACGTAACCTGCTTATATAAGCAATTGTTGCCGGAAAACCTTCGAGCCTTTCTGTAAAAGTTTTAAAATGCTGGAGAGCCAGGATTGTTGTTGGTACAAGTACTGCAACCTGCTTACTGTCGGCAACGGCTTTAAAAGCAGCTCTTATTGCAACTTCTGTCTTGCCAAACCCGACATCGCCAACTACAAGCACATCCATTGGCCTGGGCCCCTCCATTGCTTTTTTTACATATTCTATTGCCTTTATCTGATCCGGGGTCTCGGTAAAAGGAAATAATTGTTCAATCTCAGACTGCCAGGCACTATCTTTGGGGAAAGAATATCCTGTGATCGACTGCCTCTCCGCATAAAGCCGGGCAAGATCGACAGCAAGTTTTTGAACTGATCTCCTGACTTTTTTCTTCAGATTGTCCCATTGCTTTGAGTCCAGGGAAGTAATAGATGGGCTCCTGGATCCAATATATTTACTTATCCTGTCAGCCTGCCATGTGGGAATATATAATTTATCTCCCTTCCCATATTCTATTAGGAAGTACTC
>JABMQB010000353.1 GCA_013203525.1 Mariniphaga sp. | reverse complement strand
GGGTGTTTGTATTACCGATGAAGATGTACACCCCTTTTCATTTTTTAATAAAGTTATTATTTCACAAAAAACATTGCCCCACCCCAACCTGCCCTTAATTCTGGCTCATGAAAACCTGCATATAAAAGAGCGCCATACTTATGATATTTTATTGGCCGAAATTCTTTTCCTTTTAGAATGGTTTAATCCCTTTGCCTGGTTGTTAAAAGATGCAGTTAAGAACAACCTTGAGTACATAACCGATGATTTTATTACCAAACAAAACGATCGTGAAACCTACCAACTTGCCATGGTTTCGCTTGCCGATAAAAAAGGAGTTGCTCCATTCCTTACTGCCCTAAATGGCTCCCAACTTAAAAACCGAATTGTTATGATGAAAAAGAAAACCACAAACAGATTTACAATTGTTAAACAATTGATATTGCTGCCCGTACTTGCTTTATTGATAATGGGGCTTTCGAACAGAGAAATTAAAACCGAAATTGTACAAAATGAAACATCCATAGTAAAAGGAAAAGTCACGAATGAAAATGGAGAACCACTTGCATGGGCAACAATAAAAATTAAAGGTGAAGATTATGGAGTTTTCACAGATCAAAAAGGAAAATACGCCATTAACCTTGATGAGGATAACCCGACTCTTATTTTTAGTTATCTGGATATTTCAAAAAAAGAGATAACTGTAGGCAGGAAGAAAAAATTAAATGTACAATTGAATGACCGGGAAGAAACAAAGCGTGTATATAGACCATTTGAAGGAAATCCATTTGATTCTTCATTTCGATTACAAAACAGCAATGGCGAAATGGTAAAACCTTTGTTTATTATCGACGGGAAAGAAGTTGAAGATTTTGAAACTCCTTTGCCAGGTGAAATGTTAGGACATTCCATTGTATATGACAATTTAGCTGCCAAATATTATGGAGAAAAAGGGAAAAACGGAGCGGTGTTGATATCAACAAAAAACTGGAAGTTTCCACCTGATGCAAAACCATTAATCATTGTTGATGGTAAAGAATATTTTGGTTCACTAAAAAACATTCCAAAAGATTCTATTCTTCAAATAACAGAATTAAGATATCCCAACCGTACAAGCGAATATGGTGAAAAAGGGAAAGATGGTGTTATCGAAATAGAAACTTTGCGAATGAAGGCAGTTACATTACATAACCATAATGAAAAGAAAGAGTTGGATCAATCTTGGTCATATAGCGAACAAACTGACCTAAATGCTATTGAAGAATTATTCCAGAAAGAAATAAATGAAAATGGTAAGAATGAAACAATAGTGAAAGGCAAAGTAACCAACGAAAAGGGAGAACCTTTTGTTGCAGCAATGATTATTGAGTATGATACTTCAGGAAAAGAATTAAGCGGATGTACAACAGATGGTAATGGAAAATTTATTTATGAAATTCAAAATGAAAGTTCAGTAATTAAGTGCAGTGCAAGAGGCTATAAAACACTTGTGCTGGAAATTAAAGAAAATGAGGAAATTAATATCCAGCTTGAAAAAGATGAACAATCAGGCCTAAACAGGGAAAACATAAAAAAAGAACTACAAAAAATAAATGGTTCCGACTTTCCTGTTGAAATAAAAGGGAAAATTACAAATGAAAAAGGGGATCCTATTCCGTTTGCAAGCGTACTAATTTTAGGGAAACCTATTGGAACTATGGCAGATCATGAAGGAAATTATGTAATTAAAGTGACCGACAATGATGCTGTTTTAAATATCAGATTGAGAGGATGGGAAAGTAAACAAATAAGAGTAGGAGAACAGCGTGAAATAAATGTTGAATTAAAAGAAGGGAAACAATCTGGTTTAACCAGAGAAAAAATAAATACAGAACTTAATAAAATTAATGGCTCTGATTTTCCTATTGAAGTAAAGGGAAAAGTCACTAATTCTGAAGGAAAAGTAATTCCATATGCCAGCGTATTAATAAAAGGAAAAACAATTGGAACTATAACTGGGCAGGATGGAAATTACATTATAAAGGTTCCGGACAATGATGTTGTCCTAATTTACGGTTTGCCGGGATTGGAAAGTAAAGAAATTAAAGTTGGGGAAAAACGGGAGATAAATGTAACATTGGAAAGAAAAGATATTGAAGTTACCGGATATAAAAATCCCGCCAGCCTCTTAAAAACTAATTCAGCCATTTCGTTAAGATCGAATAGAATTGAATTAAGCGGCAATGGGGATGATAATCCCCTTTATATCCTCGATGGAAAAGAAGTCGAAAGTATTGAAAGTATTCCTCCATCTACTATTCACTCTATTTCTGTTTTAAAAGACGCATCTGCTGCTGCGGTTTACGGAACAAAAGGCAAAAACGGTGTTGTAATTATTACAACAAAGGAAGGTTATTATTTAAGCCAGTTAGAAACAAATGAGCCTGATAGAAATGAAAATCTTT
>JABMQB010000352.1 GCA_013203525.1 Mariniphaga sp. | reverse complement strand
TTTGATAATGATTTTTCACTTCGGCAAGACAGGGAACAACATAACAGCCAGATTCAAAACCTTCATAATTTTTCACTTCACCACCATAGATAATTTTCCCGCCTTGCTCTTCAACACTTTTGATTGCCTCCAAATAAGTTTCAACTGCCCATTTATCAATTAATGGCCCCACTAAAATTTCTGAATTAAGAGGATTTCCTATTCGGATACTTTTATAAACCGATACCAGTTTTTCCTTCAATATTTCATATATCGAATCATGGACAATAATTCTTCTTGTTGATGTACACCGTTGTCCACAAGTTCCGACTGCCCCAAAAACTATTGCCCGCAATGCCATTTCAATATCAGCATTTGAAGTAACAATAATAGCATTGTTCCCCCCTAATTCCAGAATCGATCTGCCAAGTCTTTCACCAACCAACCTGCCAACTTTTTTTCCAATTTTTGTGGATCCTGTAAAAGAAATCAACGGGATATTTTTATCGCTGAACATATCATTTCCCAAATACTTTGAACTGGTTGCTACAAGGTTCAACACACCATCAGGAACATTACATTCCTTTAATACTTTGGCCACAATATTATGAACTGCTATTGCACACAATAGTACTTTTGACGATGGTTTCCAAACTACAACATCGCCACATACCAAAGCAATCATTGCATTCCATGCCCAAACAGCTACCGGAAAATTAAATGCCGAAACTACTCCAACAATCCCCAAGGGATGATATTGATCGTACATCCTGTGCGACTCCCTTTCTGAGTGCATAGTAAATCCATATAATTGCCTCGATTGACCAACAGCAAAATCACAAATGTCTATCATCTCCTGAACTTCACCCAGTCCTTCCTGATAAATTTTACCCATTTCATATGACACCAACTTTCCAAGTGGTTCCTTATATTTTCTGAGTTCGAGCCCAATTTTGCGCACAAGTTCGCCACGAACCGGAGCAGGCACAAGCCGCCATTTTTTAAAGGCATCTTTTGCCTGTTTAATTACTATGTTGTAATCATCTTTTGTACCTTGCCTAATCTCTGCAATCTCTTTTCCATCAACAGGTGAAACCGACTGAATCAGATCGCCCTTTGTTTCAATCCATTTTGTACCCGTGCAGATCCCTAAGTTAACTTCTGAAATTCCCAACTGCTCCAAAGTTTCAACTATTCCATAATTTTTCATCATCAATATTTTATAAATAATTTTTCATCCAATTAACTAAACCTCCTTTATTTAAAATATCCAGAAGTTTTTCAGGTAGAGGTTCAAACCGAAACTCCATTTCATTTATAATTATTATTCCATTTTTAAGATTTACCTCAACATTATCTCCCTTTTTATACATTTCAACAACATGAGGCAAAACAATAAGCGGTAATCCCTGATTAATCGCTGAACGATAAAAAATCCGGTTTACAGATTTTACAATAACTGCTTTAACTCCTGCATATGCCAAACCAACAGACGGGTGTTCTCGTGAACTTCCACAACCAAAATTTTCACCACAAATCAATATATCACCTGATTTTAAATTCTCCGCAAAATTCGGGTCAAAACCTTTAAATAGATGTGGTTTTATCTTCTCCGGTACCGAACTGTTTATTTCATATGTCAGGTTACCGGCAAACATCTGATCGGTATTTAAATCATTGATATCGGAATAATCCCAAACAGCATTCAAATACCGATTATCTTTCTCCGATATTTCTATCTTTCCGATTTTCTTTTCTGATTTATTAATTGATATAATTTGTCTTTCTGCATCCGAATTACATATTTTGCCATTCACTGCCGACCATGCTACAGTTGCTGGCGAAGCCAAATAAATATTCGCATTCTTGTTTCCCATTCGTCCCTTGAAATTCCTGTTTGCTGTGGATATTACATTAACATCATCGGCGGGTATCCCCTGCCCTGTTCCCAGGCAAGGACCACAAGAAGGTGAAAGAATATTAGCACCTGCTTCCAGAAATATCTGAATTAAGCCTTCATAAATAGCCTGCTTATATATTTCTTTGGAAGACGGAATAATCAGAAGCTGAAATCCATCCGGGATTTTTTTATCAGCCAAAATTTGAGCTACCACACGTAAATCTTCCAAACGCCCATTTGTACAGGTCCCAATTAATGCCTGCTGAACTGGAATATTTTCAACTTCTCCAACACTTGACACATTATCAACCTGATGAGGACATGCTACCATTGGCACCAACTCATCAAGTGCAATTTCCAGTTCTTTATGATATCGGGCATCAGAATCAGCCCAAACGGATATATACAG
>JABMQB010000351.1 GCA_013203525.1 Mariniphaga sp. | reverse complement strand
GCCCTATTCATTAAACATAAAATATAACCAGAACCTGATAAATTTTTATAGAGACTATCCCCAGGTTAATATTAATATTTATTTTGATGCTGCTGTATCGCTGGAAACAAAGGAGTCAATTGTTGAAGGTTTAAAACCAATAATTAATAATATGACAGAAACAGAGGCACTTAGTTTCTTGCTTTACTTTGTTCAGACGTCTTTTGATTACCAGACAGATGAGAAACAATTCAATAAGGAAAAGTTTTTCTTTCCCGAAGAAGTCTTTTATTATCCCTATTCAGATTGTGAGGACAGGTCTGTTTTGTTTGCATATCTAGTAAAAGAATTGTTGAATAACAAAGTTATTGGCATTGAGTATCCGGGGCATATTGCAACAGCTGTCAAGCTTAACCAAGATTCAGAAGGAGATTATCTTGTATATGATGGAGAAAAATATATTATTGCAGATGCAACATTTGAAAATGCCCCACTTGGCATGACAATGCCTGAATACAGAGGTAAAGAGGCTAAGATAATCGAATTGGATAATTACAAATATAAAGGACATAACAATAAATATTTCTGGGATATAGTCAGGAAATCCGGAGGGTACCATGGAAACAATTTACAGGATGTAGTCTTTGATGATGAAGGAAATGCTTACCTTACAGGTTATTTCATGGGAGAAGCTGAATTTGGGGATCAAACCAAAAAAACTGATTCCACCCAAGCTGTTCGTGGTGTGTTTTTAGTCAAATATGATAAAAATGGAAATATTCTCTGGGCTAAAAATGCTTCGGGAAACAAAAGCGCAACTGCTTATGCAATAGTCAGAGATAATAATAACAACCTTTATATAACTGGTTCATTTAGCAGTAAACTTGAGTTTGAAAAAGGTAGTACAGTTCTGCAATGCAAAAATGATAATAATGATGTTTTTATTGCCAAGTATAATAATGAGGGAAAATTTATATGGGCAAAAAAAGCAGGACTCGACACTTTTCCACAGGATAATTATCTTACTTATCTTACAAATTTTACAACTGACGGCATCAACAAAGGAACTACCTTTTACAGTGAAAATGAAAGCTATAACAATTACGGATTGTACTTAAATCCTGATGGATTACTTTATCTGATTGGTTCATTCAGTAACACAACCGGACTTAATCTTAGTAAGCTAAGATTAGAGACTCGTGAGGGAAAAGAATTAAATTTGTCTGAAAGCCTTAAAGCAGAAAACGATAAATTGATTGCTGATGATTATGAAGTTAATATTGCGGGCTTGTTTTCTTTGTTAAATCTTATGAAGTACAATGGATTGAAAGTTGAAGGCAAAGAAGTCCAGAGTACACTAAATATGTACAACCCTGAATTCAGGGAAAAGTATTCAGATGTATACCAAGATATAGGAAAGATCAACTTATTAATAAATGAGGATGGCATTATTTCGATAAAAACAAAAGAAGGAAAATCAGTTAACTTTGATAAAATGAAGGTTACCAGTAATTCAAAAGTAAAAATTACATCATTTGAGAGCGGAGATGCCCAGATTGATATCCTATCTGGTATTACAGCAGGAAAGTTCTTTATCTGGTTTGACATTAATTTTGTAAAAATATTTAAGGAAACCGGGGATATGTTAATTGATTTTGATACAGATCATTCACAGAAAGTAATAAATTTAAAAGAAGATATTCTGGAATAAAAACTTTGAATAATTTGGATTATTAATGATTATTTTTATATATATTTGTTTAGGAATATATTAACCTTTTTTGGAGTTAAAATTGTTAAATAATCGTATTAAATAACTTTTATATAAAAAACCATAAATTGTAAAAAAATTATCAATATGAAATCTTTAAGAATTGCATTCCTGCTTATTATTGTCTTTTTAGTGGGTATAGGTATAACATATTTTATGGGTTGTAAGAAGATAGATCTCATAAAGCTTGCATTTGCAAGAACAGATGAGGTAACAAACATCTTATCCACATCTGTTACAGCTAATGGAGAAGTTGTTGATATTGGTGAGGTTTCTATAACCGACCATGGATTTTGCTGGTCATTATATGCAGATCCAACAATTAACAATAATTCTAAGAGTCTTGGAAGTATTGCTTCAACCGCAAAATTTTCATATACTATTACAAACTTGTCAAGCAATACAAGTTACAATTTGAGAACATATATTCAGACTTCCAAAGATATTATATATGGAAATACCGTTGATTTTAAAACGGAGCCCGGAGGTACGAGTGAATGGCTTCATTATGATGACGGGTACAATTATACCGGGGTTGGATATACAGAAGGAGGTAATTTTGATGTGGCCATTCGTTTTACCACCCAAGATCTGCAGCAATATAATGGTTTCAGTTTAACAAAGATAAAATTTTTTCCAAAATTGGGTTCTCCGGTCTCCTATCATGTCACTATCTGGGAGGGATACAACCCACCGGATTTAGTCTACATCGAATTAGTTCCAAATCCGATAATCGAAGGGTGGACTGAGTTTTCAATTTCTGAACCCTATACCATTAATGCAAATATGGAACTCTGGGTGGGATATTGGATATTCAATCAGCCTCCTAATGAATATCCTGCAGGAGCTGATGATGGCCCAGCTATTACAGGATACGGAGATATGATATCAAAAGATGATGGAGAAACATGGGACGCGCTTTCTATACTTAATCCAGCCTTAGATTACAATTGGAACGTGCAGGTATATGTTACCAATGTAAAGGGTAGAGAAATTGAACTGGTGAGAAAAGCTCCCTTATATGATAGAAAAAAATTTAATACCCATAAAAATGGTTTAGATAATACAGTTAGCTCAGGAATACTGAAAACAGATAATGAATAATTATTAAATAATAATTGATATACAAATAATTAATTATGAAAAATTATAAAATTTTTACTGTTTTAATGTTTGGATTGTGTATTTTGTTAATGAGTTACAAACCTTTACAAGCCCAATCTAAAGCAAGGATTGAAAATATTGATTTT
>JABMQB010000350.1 GCA_013203525.1 Mariniphaga sp. | reverse complement strand
TATGATTTAACGAACCGCCGTATACGAGACCCGTACGTACGGTGGTGTGAGAGGCTCTCCCCGTCAGCTAACTACTGGCGGGGCAGCCTACTCGATTAGCAACTGGGCGTTCTGTCTGTCTGTCACAGAATTACAAACTTGTCATTAAACGAAATATCCTTTCAAAGGTACAATTATTTTTCTGTCAGGCTTGTGTGTCAGCAAAGATTTAGTTTTTTTATGTGTCGGCAAAAAAGCGTTGAAAAACAGGCTGGCTCTTTGGCAGGTTTTGGCTTTAGCGTGGGCTTTGAGCGACCCGACAATGTGCCAGCCTGTGTGAGTTGGCAATATTTCTTAAAAACTATATTATAACTTTAAGTCCAAAGAAAAATGTACGTGGTAATGCTGGTCCATAAATGTATCCTGCATCGCGAAATTCGCCTTTGTCAAAATCGTTTTGATAACTGTTGAAAATGTTTTGAACACCTCCATTTAATTGTAATTTAGCACTACTATTGAGTTTGAAATCATACGACAGTTTTAAATTTAAATCATAAAAATCAGGCGTTTTATTCTCTGTATCTTCTAGTACATATCCGGCAAAATGCTGAACCAACATACTTCCTGTATATGTACCTGACAAAGAAATATTCAGATTCTTAACAGCTTGGTAATTAGCTGTCAAATAGCCATAATTATCAGGTGAGCGAAACATTTTTTTCTGAAGGGTTAAATTCACGTTATCACTCCATTGTTGCACTTCTATGTACTCACTTTTTTGAAAAGTAACTCCAAATTGAAATTGTAGATTTTTTGAAGGAACAACTTTACCTTCTAAATTTATTCCTTGTACTACCGCTCCCGAACCATTTCTGCGTTCAAGCATTATGTTTCCCCCGCTATCAGTTCCAATTTCTTCTAATACAAAGACATTATCCAAATTAGTATAAAAACCTTCTATCAGAAAATTGGTTTGAACCTGACCAAAAGTTTTGTAAAAATCAGCAGAGGCACTATAACTCTGCGACTTTTCAGTTTTTAAATTTGGGTCAAGGCGAATGAGAGCAACATTTCCGCCAACAGCCGTTACATGTAAATCTTCGTCAAAAGCCTGTGGAGCCCTAAATCCACTTGAATAGCTTGCTCTTAAACTCATAAATTGGGTTGGGTTATAGCGAAAATTTAATCGTGGACTTATTATTGGGTCTTTAATTAAATTATGTTTATCAAAGCGACCGCCTAAAAGAATACTGATTTTTTCATTTTTCCATTCATTTTGTAAAATAATACTTTTTGTATTAACCGCCTGATTTATAATTCTATCATAGCCTAGCATTTTATCTATCATTTCATTGGTGCTGTATTCCGTTCCCATTGTTAGTTGGGCAGGCATAAAAAACAGCGTATCCATTGAATAGGTGTATTGCATCCCTGCTACAAATGTTTTATCGTCAGTAGAACCGTAAGCATTCGGGTCTCTTTGTGCTCCATAGTAACTTTTTCGGTCAATTTTTTGAGCTGATGAATAAAAGTTAAACCTATGTTTATTGTTTTTTGAAAAAACATCATATTTTATACCTCCTGTATTGATATTGTGTTCAATCTGCTCGGTAATGTCGGTTTCGTGTGGAGGCAAGTCAAGATTATTGCCTCCTCTGCGAAATTCACCCATATTGTGGTATTCAATAGTTAATTTGCTGTAATTACTTGTTTTGCAAAAACCCCTAAATCCGATATTTTTAACATTGATTTTGCCAATTTCAGTAAACCCATCGCCATCATAATCAAAAGGGCTTCGCTGCCGTGTTGAACCGAAAATCATTACACCAGTTTTATAATCGTCGGAAACAACCGATGCGTTTAAGGATGTATTGATGTCAGTTTTTTTACCATAAATCAGATTTGTGGTATTCGATAGTGTTACGGAATTGGCTGTCGGCTCTTTCGTAATTATATTTATTGTACCTGCAATTGCATTTGAGCCGAATAAAGCAGAACCGCCACCACGAACAACTTCCACTCTTTCAATCATATTTGCAGGAATTTGTTCGATACCATAAACTCCTGCCAAAGCACTAAAAATCGGACGACTATCTATTAATATTTGTGAATATGATCCATCCAGACCATTGATTCTGACTTGCTGAAAACCGCAATTTTGGCAGTTGGTTTCCACTCTTAACCCGGGTTGGAAATTTAATCCTTGTGCCAGGCATACCGAATTTGTGTTTTCAAAGATTTTTGGACTTATTACATTCACAATGGTTGGTGCTTCTTTACGGTTGGTTTCGTTACGATTGGCAGAAACCACAACACACTCCAACTGAATTTGGTCTTCTTCAATTTCAAAATTAACCTCGATTGTTTTTCCTGCTTCTATAATGATTTCTTGCGAAGCACTTTTATAACCTACTCCTGAAGCAATTATTGTATATTTACCAATGGGTAGGTTTTTGCAAAAATAATGACCTGTTGCATCAGTAGTTGTTCCGATAGTTGTTCCTTTTATAGATACATTTATATACGGCAGGTGTTCTTTGCTGTTTTTATTAATAACATGCCCGTTTATATTTGCATCTGTTTTTTTTTGGGAAAAACCTGTCATCGAAAAAGAAAGCATGATGACAAAAACCCATAAGATTTTTTTCATAAAAATTTATTTTAAATATTACACAATATGACTACTTGAGCAATTAGTTTTCTAACTGCTCCAAAAATGAATTGGTGAATTTTTAGATAGCCACCAAAAGAAAATTAATTGTGAATATTTAAAGGAGGTGCTCTTAATCCATTTGAGCATAAAAAAACAAGCTTTGAAAAATTCTCGTCATTCTTTTTAAGAATATACTTTCTTAAAATTGCTTTTACAATTCCAAATGAAAAGGCAAGGAATAAAACAGTAGTTAAAAAATGAGATAATAAATGAATAAGAACAAATCCATTTGCTGAGTGCTGATGATTAACAGGTTTATCTTTAGAGAAAGGATTATACGGATGAGAGTGAACAATGGCAACTCCATTTACGATATGGGTGTGTGTAAATGAAGAAATACTCACGTAATACCCTAAAAAGAGTATCAACAAAAAGTATCTCATTGTTTTTTTACGCCAAAATTTCATTGCTGTAAAGTAAATGAATTTATTTCTAATAATGACTCCCTATTTATAGGGATTTTCTGCGTATTTCCCTTTCTTATTCTTTCTTCTGCTGGTCCGAAAACACTAAATCTTTTGTCTTTTCGTTTTTCATTCTCAACCCATTTTCTCAGTCGTTTCATTGTCGCTGTGTCTTTCTCCGCTTGGAAAAGGTTTGCGCTATGAATAGTGCCGGTTGCGGAGTGTTTTCTGGCTAGCCATACCAAACTTAATGCAGGTTACAAACCTTGAATTTACTACCTTATCGGCAACTATTTATAAACGCATTATGGCACGTTTATTTTCATATTTATGTCATTTTCACCTGTTTATTTTATCCCAAATGGAATTTTCAAAGATACACTAATATTTCTTCCTTGATTATAATAATTCAGGGGTTTTAATGTTGAAAGATGGTCAAAATATTGCGTATCAAATAAATTGTTTGCAGATACCCCAAAAATCAAAATTTGCTTTGAGATTAATATTTCAGAATACACACTTATATTAACTAATGTATATCCATCTGTTACAGTTTCATAAGGCGATGGGTTGTCTTGTGGAAATGCAGTCAAAGCAGAGATTTTAATATTTGGTTTATTTAAAAAACCTAATTTCTTCCGTTCTGCCCTAATTTCATAACGTACTTTATTTGCCGGTATAAAAGATAAATAATTGCCATTTTCTTGTTTCCCAATAACTGATGAATAAGTTCCTTCTATATGTAGCCATGGTAACGCTTTTGGATGAAAATGAATTCCTGCTTCGCCACCGTAAAGCGTTGCATTGGTTTGTGAAAAACGATAAATGTCAACGCCTGCTGATGTTGTATCTGTTGTTGGTGAAATGAAAATGTAATCATTAATTTGGTTATAAAATCCAGCCAAATCGAATGAAAGAAATTCACCGTGGTAATGTAAACTTAAATCCGTTTCAAAAGAATTTTCCGGCGATAAATTTTCATTCCCAATTTCATACCTGTTTCCATGCATTCCATTAGAAGTAAATTCGGATAAATTAGGCACACGGTATCCTTTTGCAAAATTAGCCCTAAGCATAATCTTTTCAAACGGTTTATATATAGCCCCAAGAGAACCGTTGAGATTTGAAAAATCTTTTGATACAGGGGCTTGATAACTGCTTGTTCCCTCTGTACCTAAGGCAAAAGTTTCAGTTTTATACATATCGTATCGCAAACCACCTTGTATTTTAAGTTTTTTAAAGAAAGTATATTGTGCCATGCCTATAAAGCCAATGTTATTAATATTTGCATCAGGCAAAAATTGAGAAGCACGATTATTAAGGTTTCTGTTATTTTGCGACATACCTTGTAAGCCGATAATATATTCCGATTTTTCGGTGGAAGGCAAATACAGTTTTGATTCATATGTTATAGTGTTCAAGTTCATTTCAATAAAAGGAACTTCAAGAGTTGTTTGAAGTTTCCTTAATGCACTTTGATAAGCTGCATTAATATCCCATTTGAACTTACCTATGTAAAGGCTGTTTTGAGTTGAAAGCAATTGATGTTCTAAATCCTGATACCAAATTTCATTTTTCCGACCTTGTTCTGTAATCAATGGTTTTGCAGGCGGGACAGTCATCCCTAAGTCTTGTTTAAAATAGTCGTAGAAAACTTTAAAAGTTCCAATTTTACCAGTATATCCTGTATTGGCATTAAAAGTCATTTCATTGAACCTTGAATTTGGCACATAATCGCCTCCGCCCTGTAAATAATCAGCATGTGTTTTTTTTCCAAAACGGAAACCCCCAAAAAAATTTTTAGAAGCCCCTTTCAATCCTATACTGTTGTTCATCCCAAGCGTATTAGAATGGATTTGCATACGGTAATCTCCTATTATCTTTCCGGTTGGAGCAGGTTTTTCTTTTATGAAATTTATTACTCCACCTATTGCATCCGAACCATAAAGCAACGAAGCCGGTCCTTTAATAATTTCAACCCTTTCCACATCGTTGTCATCAATGCCTAATGGGTGATCCTCACTAAATTGATAGTTTTCAATACGAACTCCGTTATTCATAACCAAAACATTATTCATTGAAAGTCCGCGAATTACAGGCTTTGAAACACCTTGTCCTTTGGCAATCATATCAACGCCAGGAATCTGAGTTAAAGACTCCATAAAATTTGGTGTACCTGATAAAGCAATCTCTTTGCTCTTTAATACATCAATTTTTACGGCATTTTCGTGTTGTGAACTCACATAGCCACCTGTAATCACGACTTCCTGCGATTGAATAATCGCTATTGTCAATGCCACATTTACTATCTTTTCAGTTTGTGAAATGTCAATTGTTTTAATTTCGGTATTGTATCCAACAAATGAAAATTGAATTTTTATTTTTCCGTTTGGAACATTGCTAATCAAATATTCTCCTGCTTGATTAGTTATTGTTCCCTTATTAAGTTCAGGCAAAGAAACAGATGCTCCGATTAAGGGTTCATTATTTATATCTGTTACTTTGCCTTTTATTTGATTTTGAGCGTTTACTTTTATAAAAAGAAACAACACAAAGAAAACTAAAACGATTTTCTTCATTTTATTACGATTTTAAAATTTTACAAATAAGTTGATTTACAGCTATTAAGATGTTACTAAAATTTCTGTAAAATTTGGAGGTGCTCGTAATAAAAATGAATAATTTGAATTATTGCAGCAATATTCAAAACTGTAATTGGCATTATATTCTACACTTAAATAGTGTTTTTGTGTAGTTTGTATATGTTTTTCTGTTGAAAAAAATGAAAGTTCAAAACTAAGAATTGGGCATTTTTCGTGATGTTCATGAAAATGCTTTTCGTTTTTGGCTGTACAAATAAAATGGCTATGATGGTGAAACTGACTGTCTAATAGCTTAATGGTCATTGGCATCAGGAAAATAAACACCAGTGATATTGAAATAATATGTTTAAGCTTTTTAGTCATTTTCTATTTTGCAAAGATAGTTGTTTTATAATCATTCAATATAATATTATGTGAAACGGCAAGATTTGGCTCTTTGGCTTTTGCGAAGCGTTGGCTCGTGTGTCGGGAAAAAGGCAATCCCGCCAAGTCGGGACAAGTTGTGCCAAATGTGCGATGGCTTTTCTTTCTTCTGCGGGTCGGCAAAAAAACTAAATCTTTTGTCTTTCCGGTCATCCATTTCGGTTGTCTTGTATTTCGTTGTCAAATTCATTATTCCTTATCAAGTTTGTAGTCAGATGTCTTTTCTTCGCCTTGTTGCTAACGTTTGGCTAAGTTACATATGTTATTATATTTTTTCTATATCGTTCAACATGTAATGGCATATAGCATTCCAATTTGTCCAAGCCATTGCGCTATAATTAAAAAATGTGTAAAAAAATCGTCTAATGGATTTTTTATATTTTGAATTTCAGCATTTGAAACATGCATGTAAATTTCTGCGGTACTGCTGCTCTTTTTCCATAGTTGATCTTTTTAAGTTTAATCTAAATTATGAAACCTTTTAGTATGTAACAAGGAGGCACTATATTTTGCTAGAACCATACTTCCCCCAAATAGCATTAAAAATCAAGGTTAACATGGTTGCTATATAACAAACAATGATTCTCAATTTATTTTCATATCTGTTGCGCTAACGGCTGCATTTGTATTTAAAGAAGCAATTTTATCTGCTAATTCCGGAATAAAGCGTTCCAATACAGGATTAAACCATTCAACACTTACCCTACGTTTTAATACCGGACCCTTTGCTGTCCTGATTACAAATCCTTTAGTAGCTTCATATCCACGACCTACACCTTTATGGACAAATACACCATGCCTTTCGAATTGGAATGAGATTTTTTCTATTTCACCCAAATCCCTGGCTGTACTTGATTTTATACTCTGGTGTAGTTTCCCTTCTTTTTGATTTTTACGGATAACAAAAGACTGAGATTTCCCTTTTGAAAATCTCAATACATTACTTTTTAACGCAGTCCTGACTTTAGGGATCCAAGACAAAATAAGGGCATTTTGTTCTTCAATTTTCATTTGGTAGGTAGTTATACTGAACCGGAACCAGTGGTTAACCACTTAACCGGGTCAACATCGTTGGATGTTGGGCTTGTTAAAGTGAAAGTATAACGGATGCCAATTCCTCCTGCTATTTCATTAAGTATTAAATCAGCTGTAATACTATCGAACTTAAAATCCCTTATTACAGGATACATGGGGTTCCGTTTATCTGATTTAATTTTAGCGATTATATCATCACCTATTATTTCCAGTTCATCCCATTTATCGTGCATCGAAGCATAATCTGATAAATCGCTTATGTGGTCCATAATCACAAAAGCACCATGCCGGTTCTTTAACAGGTTATCACTGTTATTATCGGTGAATCCGAAATTATAACCTTCCAATGCAAGGAAAATAAAGTTTGTATCAGACCGGAATTGAGCCGAAAGCATTTCATCGATTTCAAAGCGGAAAAAATGTTTCTCCAATTCGGTGTGCCGGATAGAAACATGGTTTCGGGCGATATCTTCAAAATATGTTACAAGTTCACTGAATTTAGCCATGATGAATTATTTATTTTTCAGGGATTCTTTGTATTGTTTTGTCATGTACCGGAAGACGTTATGGACAGATAATTCAGCATATTTATCCATATTGATTATATCATCGCCAACAATACTGTCAAGTATTTTCACCCAATTACTATTGTTTTTAGGTTTTTCAACCGGTTCTTTTGGTGGAGCAGCATCGAGGTCTTCCTGTTGTTTAAAAAAGATTAAAGGGTAAACTTTACTAAGCCATTCCC
>JABMQB010000349.1 GCA_013203525.1 Mariniphaga sp. | reverse complement strand
GCCAAGGGGAGTGGGGGGCGTATGTTTGAGTATATAAATACAAATTTTAGAACCCAAAATTCTTTCGCTGGTTCTTTTTTAAAATTTCAGGAAATTGAAGGTAAGCCTAGGGATCAATGGCCTAGACAGTCTCATCATGGGCAAGAAGTTCATAAACAACTAGTAGTTACCATGCTTCAGTCAAAACTTTTTAAGAAGGAGGTTAATGGGTTATTCAGTAAAACGAACAAAGGGTCTCTGTACGCTGCCTTTATTGATTCACAAAGCTTAGACGAAGGAAGGTGGCTCATCAATTATTTATTTTTGTTAAACGGATATTATGCTAATTTAAAGAATTATATTACATGTAGAGTTAGAGAAGATCTATTAGGATATTTATCTATTGTAGACGGTCTTGACCAGGTTATATTGTTAGAAAGTGCAAAGGAGTTATTAGCGGCTAATTCTTTTGAGAAAATTATTAGGAGTACTTTTTTCTATATCCATTCATTCTATAACGATTCTGACTTTTTAATTCAGTATATCAGAGCATCTAGTAAGGAAAAAGAAGATTTAGCAAAATATATTGAAAAAAATTTGAAAGAAGGAACTTTTGAATGTTGTATATCCAAAAAGTATGAACTAGGCGGAAATTTTAATAAAAGTATGTTGCATGACGAGACTAGAGTATTTTTATTGACTTTATTGTTTGTTTTTCAGTCGGAAAATATTAATTTAGATAATGTATATAATATATTTGTTGAAAATTTTAAACAAAATATTTCTGACATAAACGAGAAGGATATATTAGGCTATTTGTATCAGAATAGAAATATTTTCAACCCAGTTTTTTCAGATGTCTTAGAGTTAGAAGAATTGGATGCGACTGCAACGGGTGCTATGTCGTATGAAGAAGTGCCTATGATTGATGTCAAGGATGCACCTGAAGACTACATAGATGAAACTAGTGAATCTGGCAGGCAAAGAATTCAAACTAGTTATAATTTAAGAAAAAAACAAGCTCGTATTCAGGGTGATTATAAATGCGGACTAGAAGTACTTAATAACTGCAAGCCGATCTATTTCACATCGAGGGTAAATGGTAGAAATTATTTAGAGTTGCATCATCTTATACCAAGAGCGTTTAGGAATGATTTTTCGTATTCTATTGAGGTTCTTGCAAATTATGTTACATTGTGCCCACGTTGCCATAAGCAGATACATTTAGCTACTGATGGAGAAAGAACAAGTTTAATAAACGCTCTTTATGGAGAAAGAAATAAGAGACTAGAGACAGTTGGTATAGGTTTAGAATTAAACCAACTGCATGAATATTATAAAATAGGCACATAATTTGTTTGGTCAAATAAATTATATATTTTTAATTATAGATTAGAGCTATTTGACAAGACTGAATAATAAGTAGCGGTATGTTTATATTTTTGATCTGGATGTTAAAGTTTTTAAATATAAAAGGTAGGCAAAAAGGATAAATATCAGAATTTATCCTTTTTTGAGTTAATATTTAGCCACCATAACTTGGAGTGTTTTTGTGACAATTTTGGCAAAGTATTTGACAGTTACTTGGAGAGTTTGATCCATTAGGGTTAATGTGGTGAGCTTCCCATCCAAATGAACTTTCTCTTCCATGGCTACCTAGTAGTAGTAGTTTATAACATTTTCCACATTTTCCACCGGCTCTCTGCCATGCACTGCTGATTGTTTTTTGAGAGAAATTTTCTAGCATAGTTATAGGGTATTGATTTTGAAGATTAGACGACCTTTATTTTGAGTTGACTGTTGTAGGTTTATTTTAGCAGGAAGTGTAATTCGTTGTCAAGTCTCTTGAACAAAGTACTTGAATAAATGTTGACATCTTGTTAAGTTTTGTTATAATGGTAGTAAGAACAATATAAGATAAATACATACTATGCATCATTTGCAACAAAAAATATTAAATTTATCTGAGAAAATGGATATTTCTAAAATGGGACTTCGTCAAATCGGCAAGTTTATTGAGGAAGATCATCCACAAAAGGTTAAACATCACATAGGCCAACTTGAAAAACGAGGGCTGATTTATAGGAATAAAAAAACAGGCTCTATGAGTACGGTTAAAGGTGGTAGAGTAAAAGGGACTGCTTTGTTTAGTTTGCCAATAGTTGGCTCTGCAAATTGTGGAGCAGCAAACATACTAGCCCAAGAGAATATTGAAGGCTATTTACGAGTTTCTTCTGGTTTATTAGAAAAAAATAATACTAAAGGGGTATTTGTTATAAGGGCTGTTGGTGATTCTTTGAATCGAGCCAAGCAAATTGAAGGTGGTGCAATAGAAAACGGTGATTATGTAATTATTGATGGCGAAAACCATAACCCTGATAATGGGGATTATGTCCTATCTATTATAGATGAAATGGCTAATTTGAAGAGGTTTTACTGCGATAAGACCACAGAGCAGATTACCTTAATTTCAGAGTCGTCTTTGGAGATGCCGCCAATCTATATACACCCAGACGATTTTTCCGACTATATGATAAATGGAAAAGTGGTTAGAGTTGTTAAGCAACCAAAACAAGAAGTCAAAAAATAAATTTATGGAAACCAAAAAAATAAAAATTGAAAGTAATTATACTATTCCGGACTTGATTCACGAGGTTAAAAAGGGCAAGTTAAGGATCCCTCGTTTCCAACGAGATTATGTTTGGCCAAGAACAAAAGTGGTTAAACTATTAGATAGTATTTATAAACAGTATCCAATTGGTAGTTTTTTCTTATGGGATGCGCCGAAAGAATATAATGATTTTTATAGAGATATTTCAGAATTAGAAATTGAAAAGCCGGATCAAAATAGTGATTTAAAATTTATTTTAGATGGTCAACAAAGGATTGTATCATTGTATGTGGCTGTCAAGGGAATGAAAATCGGTAGTGTTGAGTATTCAAAAATATATTTTGATCTCGATACAGAAAAATTTTATATTCCACCGCGAGGTGTGCCGAAGGATGAAAAGTATGTTCAGTTTAGTAAAATACTTGATGATAGTTTTGAGATCTATGATAGATTGTCAGATAAACACAAGAAAATTTTTAGTGATTGCAAGAATAGATTTATAGGATACCCATTGTCAGTTATCTATGTCCGAGATTCAAAATTGGATGAAGTGGTTGAGATGTTTGAAAGAGTTAATCAGGGTGGCAAGCCCTTAACTTTATTTGATTTGGTTGTTGCGGGAACTTGGACAGAGAGTTTTGATTTGAAAGAAAGAGTTAAAGAGGCTAATCAGTATTTTGAAGAAAGAGGGTTTGGCAGTATAAGATCAGATAGTTTTACGCAGGCATTAGCATTGATTTTGAAAGATAATTGTACTAATTCGTCGCAGTTACAAATGAAGACAGATGAAATAAAGGCAATTTGGGATAAATTAGTAAATTCATTCAGAATGTCGGTTGATTTTATTACAGAAAATTTGGGTGTTAAAATTTATGGTTTTATACCATATCCAGCTATTTTATCATTGGTTGCCTATCTGTTTTTCAAAATAGATAATAAGGCTTTAAGCTCGGACCAAACGGAAAGTTTGAAAAGATGGTTTTGGAGAGCTTCATTTTCGGAAAGATACAGTTCTGCCACACTTACCAGAATGGGAGAAGATAAGAAAAATATTTTTGATGTTGTTATTCGAAATCAAACTCCAAAAATTGATTATTCAGTTCATGTAACAGTCGATGGGATAAAGAAAATCGTAATGCATAGGAAGTCAGCCATTAAAAATGGAGTATTATGTATTATGGCTTTACAAGAACCAAGACATTTCAACAATAATAATGTGATTGTTTTAGATAAAAGTGTTTGTGCAGGTGCTAATAACTCAGAAAAACATCATATTTTTCCACGAGCATATGTTAAAAGAGAGATGAAAGGCAAAGAGCCAAATTTGCTTGCTAATTTTTGTTTAATTACTGCTGAGTTAAATAAAAATATATCCGACAAAAAACCAAGCGATTATATCAAATTTTATCAAGGAAGTAATAGTGATTTTACCAATATATTGGAAT
>JABMQB010000348.1 GCA_013203525.1 Mariniphaga sp. | reverse complement strand
GCCTTGGAAACTTAGAACTAATTAAAAAGAAAACCTCAAATTCAGAAATACAGGATGAACCGGTTTTTTCAATAGTTGAGCAGATGCCTGAATTTCCAGGAGGTGAGGATGCCATGCGCCAGTTTATTGGTCAAACAATACAATATCCCAAAGTAGCTGTTCAGGGCAATATTAATGGAAGGGTGTATGTATCGTTTGTTATAGCAAGTAATGGAAAAGTTAGAAATGCAAAAATAGCCCGTGGTGTTCATCCAAGCCTTGATGAAGAAGCGCTTAGGGTTATCAATTCCCTTCCTGCCTGGAAGCCAGGAAAGCAAAGAGGCACACCGGTTAATGTTAGTTATACTGTTCCAATTAAATTTATGCTACAATAAATCAAATGAATTCTTAATCAAAACTTCTTTATAAAAACTATCTGTCATGTTTTCAAAGAATAAATTAATCTTGTTTATCTTATTATTATTTTATTTACCATCCTTCGCTCAGGTAAAAGTTGATATTTCAATTTTGAATAAAGAGTATGACAAGGCTTTGTCAGAAATAGAGAGTCAGCTCAATAATTCTCCTAATGCTGGTTTATACATGAAACAGGGAATGGTTTTTAATCTGCTTCAGCAATACCAACATGCAGCTGAAGCATTCTTTTTAGCTACAGAACTGGATCCAAATAATGCAAATATTCTTGAAGAATTTGCGGAGGTACTTACTAAACTGGATAATCATACCGATGCGATTCCGGTTTTTAAAAAGGCATTATCAATTAATCCCGAAAACTTTGCTTTAGCAGGTAAATTAGGATCGACTTATATTAACCTGAAAGATTACAAAAATGCGCTTGATGTTTTTACTTCTTTATTTGAAAAAGATAGTACCAATGTTTACTGGAATAAGCAGTATGCATTTTGTTTAGCAAAAACAAGGGGCAAAGACAGCCTTGCAATTTGTTTATATGAAAGTTTAGTTTCCGATAATCCACGTGATTTAAACCTTTATTCCAGTATTTACACTCTATATTCGAGGAAAAAAGATATGGAAAAAGCTTTAGGTATTTTAATTCAAGGATTACAAGAGTTTCCAGGAAATAAGGATTTGACTCTCAAGGTTGCCAATTTTTACTTTGGAAATAAGAACTATAGTGATGCAGCTAATTATTATAAAGAATATATTGAAAGTGGCGGATCTAATTATGATGCATTAAGGAATTTCGGAATCTGTTTGTATTTTAATAAATCAGAAAAAGAAGCCATTAAAATGCTGGATCGGTGTATGGAGATTGCATTTAATGATCCAATTGTGTTATTTTATATGAGTTTGAGCCATAAAAAAATATCGGATTATGAATTGGCAGAAGATTTTATGCAGGCAGCTATTGAAGCGGCTACTCCATCATACCTTCCAGAAATGTTTCATCATCTTGGACAAATATTCGGGATGCAGCGGAAATTTGAGGAATCGATTGAAGCGCTGAAAGAATCGTATGGCCAGGATCCTTCCAATTTTGAAATTCTTTTTGAAATAGCAACTACCTACGAGGAATATAACTTTAATAAAACACTTGCGCTAAACTTTTACCGTTCATATTTGATTGAAGGTGGCGAAAACGCAGAAAATATAAACTATGCCCTTACACGAATTGAACGGATAAAAGAAGATCTGTTTTTTGAAGAGTAAAATCTAATAACGTTTCACTTTACCCAAAATTATTTGCTGTAAGGTTTATTCTTTTGTGATAATTCCGTGAATACCATGTGAATTCATTTAGAAATATTTGTTCTGAATTAAAAAGGGATAACATGGCTAATAGAACAGATAATTACACACTGATAAAACCTATATTAAACGATCCTCATAAAAAGTTAATATTGTATATGTATTCAACACACAATTATCTTGAAGTTTATCCCAAAAAGGATAAAAAAACATTCAATTTAATTCGGAAAATCAAATGGTGATTAAATGTAAATTGAACCAGTACAATTATTTAATAATAATTTTTCCTGATTTTTGACTAATATTTGCTCCAGATACTTTATAGAAATATATTCCAGCGGGTAATTCCGATGTCTGAATAGTAGTTTTATTCGTGAATTTTTTTCTTAAAATAATTTTTCCCTGATTGTTAAATATCTTCAGATCCAGATTTTGAATATCACCAACCCATTCGAGTGTAACATGCTCAGTTGCAGGATTTGGGTATATATTAAAATCACCTAATTTATTTATTTCAACATTTGAGATTTCAATTGGGGAATAATAATATTTTGTATTTGTTGAATGCGCCCAGGCATCATTTTGGTAAGAGAATTCTGAGTACTCCAGAAGCATGTGGTTAAAAGGATTAATTCCAAAATATTCATATATACCTGTC
>JABMQB010000347.1 GCA_013203525.1 Mariniphaga sp. | reverse complement strand
TACCAAATCGGATTCAAACCTGGTGGTAACGTTTGAAATTGATAATTAAGTTTGAAAAAAATCTATGTTGAAGCCAAAGGTAAAAAAAAAGGATACAGAACTTTTTGAGGTAACAATTACGAACCATATTGAAATTTCGCCTCAAGTATTTTTACTTTCCTTTAAAAAGGCATATAATTTTCTTCCCGGACAGGTTATTAAGATTGGATTAGAAATTACAATTCCACCTCGTATTTATAGTATTTGCAGCGGTACTGAAAGTGAAGAAATTTCAATCCTTTACAATATTAAAGACGATGGTTTTCTGACACCAAAGTTGGCAACAAAAATTCCTGGCGACAAAATACTTGTTTCAAAGCCATATGGTAGTTTTATAGGAAGTAAAGAGCCTGCGTGGTGGATTGCTACCGGAACCGGAATTGCTCCATTTTATAGCATGTATCAATCGGGGCTTAGTAATAATAAAATGCTAATTCATGGAGTTAAGTTTTTAAACCAGTTTTATTTTGAAGACGAACTTGAATGGGCATTAGGCAAAAATTACATTAGATGTTGCTCACGGGAAGAATCATGCAATGTTCTTCCTGGAAGAGTTACTACATATATTAATAATACAAAAGAGCTCCAAACTGATATACAGTATTATATTTGCGGCAAGGCACTTATGGTTGTTGAAACCCGTGATTTGCTCATTTCTAAAGGTGTCCCTTTTAAAAATATTATTGCAGAAATATATTTTTGATGTAACTTTCCGATTACAAAAACTACCTATAGCTAATTAATACAAATAGTGTACAAATTATATTTTAAAAATTATACAATGAAAAAATTAGTTTTCCTTTTTATCAGCATTCTTATTATATCCGGGGGCCCCGTATTCGCTCAATCAGTTGATGATATTATAAATAAACACCTTGAAATAATAGGACAGGAAAAACTTGCTAAAGCTAAATCCTACACTGTCGAAGTTGTTGTTAATCAAATGGGAATGGAGCTTCCTATGACAATGAAAATGAAACGCCCCGATAAATTTAGGATGGAAGTAGATATGCAAGGGCAAAAAATGATTCAGGCATTCGATGGAAAAGTCGGTTGGGCAATTCTGCCCTGGATCAGCAGCGAGCCTCAGGATTTAACCGATGAACAGCTGAAACAGGCCAGAGACCAAGTTGGTATTGATGATCCGTTTTATCAATATAAAGACCGGGGTTTAATTGCTGAATTTGTTGGCAATGATATTAAAAATGAGGTCGATGTTTTTCATATTAAATTAATTGATATTGATGGTAAAGCCGGATCATATTATATTGATACTAAAAATTATTACCTAGTTTCAACATTGCAAAAAGTTAACTCACAGGGAACTGAAATTGATGTGGAATCAACAATGAGTGACTACCAAATTACTGACGGAGTAGCCATTGCAAGGAGCATAGAATCAAAAACATCTATGGGAAATATGTCGGTTAAAATCAACAAAATTGAGTTAAATACTCCAATAGATGATGCCATTTTTATAAAACCTGTAAAATAATTTACTATTGAAGGGTAGTTATAGCTACCCTTTTTATTTCCTACAAGTGCCACATCCCAATTATTTAAAAGTCGGGTTAATACTTTATCTTTACTCCCTGAATTAATCAGATATGAAGGAAAAACTGTTCGGTAAAACTTTAAGCGAACTTAAAAAAACTGTAATAGAGCTTGGACTCCCTAAATTTACTGCCAATCAAATTGCAGATTGGTTGTATAAAAAACAAATTATCTCTGTTGAAGAAATGACTAATGTTTCAAAAAAAGCGCGTGAATTACTTAACAGTCAATTTGAAATCGGAACAACTCCCTATTCTAAAGTTCAGGAAAGCAGGGATAGAACAAAAAAATACCTTTTCCCTGCCGGATCAGCAAAATATATTGAAACCGCAATGATCCCTGAATATGGAAGAAATACAGTATGTGTAAGTTCACAGGTTGGGTGCAAAATGGGTTGCCTTTTTTGTATGACCGCCAAACAAGGTTTTCAGGGGCAATTATTGGCTGGTGAAATTATTAACCAAATACATAGCATCGAAGAAGCAGGCAATATTTCAAATATTGTTTTTATGGGTATGGGTGAACCATTTGATAACCTCGAAGAAGTTTTAAAAAGTGTAGAAATATTAACCGCTGATTGGGGTTATGCCAAGAGCCCCCGAAGGATTACAGTTTCTTCGATTGGAATAATTCCCGGAATGATTACTTTCCTTGAAAAATGTGAAGCCCATCTTGCAATCAGCCTGCACACACCTTTTGACGAAGAAAGGCAAAACCTTATGCCCGTTCAAGTAGCTTATCCCATTTCCGATGTAATAAAAGAAATTAAAAAATGTAATATTGGAGGGCAAAGAAGGATTTCTTTTGAATATATCATGTTTAAAGATTTAAACGATACTCTGGCTCATGTAAAAGAACTTGCCAGATTATTAAATGGTATTAAATGTAGGATTAACCTAATCCGGTTCCATCCTATTCCGGGCACACCACTTCAAAGTAGTTCCGAAAAAACAATTCAGGAATTTAAAGATCAATTAAATCAAAAAGGCATATTAACAACAATCCGTGCATCACGTGGCCAGGACATTTATGCTGCATGTGGACTCCTTTCAACAAAAGAACTTACAGCGAACATCTAATTTCCCCTCATTCCAATATCTACCTTTTATTGTTCTGAACTAAATACTTAAAATTCTTAAATTGCATAGTAATTCAGAAAAATATAACGGTGGAAAATCTTCAATGGAAAAGGGATATTTTAGGATCCTATCTTCAGATAAATAATGGAACCAATCAAATTGGAAATATCAATTGGTCAAATATTCTGAGTTCAACAGCACAGGCAATTATAAACGGCAGGTTTTTTACACTAAAACGTGATACCTTTCTTTCAAAAATTGAAATATTTGATTCGCATGACCAATCTCTTTTAGGAACAGTTATGGTAAATGTATTTAATCCAAAAAGCGATGTTGTTATAAATGGCAAACGATATGAATTTGAAATAAAAAATTTCTGGCAATCAAAGTGGTCCTGGAAGTTTGATGGTAAAGAAATAATAGTTTTTAATTCAAACAAATTAATTTTTAAGGAGAAAGGAGAAATAAATATCCTTACAACTTATAATGAAGAAACAGAAATACTGATTTTACTTGGATTGTTTGTTCGAAACCAATTTGTTTTATACTTATTACTCCTGCTGATAATTGTTCTTTTTATTGTTTCCATATAATTTTATCTGATTGCCAAAAATTCATTGTTTTGTAATTTCAGCTTTTGGATGTAACTTGTAAGGCTCAATAATCGATGGCTATGGAAGAAAACAGAAAATCTGATGAAGGGATTTCTTTCCCAAAAAACATGCTTCTCCCAAAGGAAGAAATGCTTGAGGTAAAACAGAAAGGGCAAAAAATCAAGATTGGGATTCCTTCTGATTTTTCAAAAGTTGAATATCGGGTACCATTAACTCCCCAGGCTGTCGATTTATTGATTTCTTATGGCCATGAAATCCTTATCGAAACAAATGCAGGAAAATCGGCAAATTATACCGACGAAGAATACCGCGAGGTTGGCGCTACGGTAGTAGAAAAAAAAGGAGAAGTTTTTCAGAGTGATATTATCCTTAAAGTGGCTCCATTCGATTGTGATGAAATTGATTTGTTACGAGGGAACCAGGTTGTTTTTTCAAATATGCAAATCCAGTCGCATTGTAATGAATCGATTGAAAAATTGATGAAAAAGAAAATAACCACCATAGCATACGAATATTTTGAAAATGAAGATGGCACTTTACCTTTTGTTCACCAAATGAGCCAGATAGCTGGTATAACTTCTATAACAATTGCCAGCGAATATTTAAGTAATTCACACAAAGGCAAAGGCGTATTATTTGGCGATGTAACAGGAATTACTCCTGCAGAACTTGTTATAATCGGAACAAGTACTGCTGCTGAATTTGCTGCAAAGGCAGCGCTTGCACTTGGCATTTTTGTTAAAGTATTCGACACTTCAATTTCCGATCTGAGCAACCTGGAAGAAAAACTTGGCCAACGAATTTTTACTTCAGTATTTTACCCCAAAGTATTAAAAAAGGCACTGGTTTCTGCCGATGCAGTTATTGGAGCAACATCTTTTAATACCACCCCAAAATTTAAAGTCTCGGAAGATATGGTGAAAACCATGAAGGAAGGGACTGTAATTATCGACCTGAATGTAAGCCAGGGAGGTTGTTTTGAAACTTCTCGCTGCACCGACCTGAATAATCCAGTATATACTGAACATGGTGTAGTACATTATTGTGTTCCTAATATTCCTTCAATTGTAGCACGCACTGCCTCTATTTCCTTAAGTAATATTTTGATTCCGGTCCTACTTTCCATTAGCGATTATGGAGGAACTGATAATTATATCAAATATTCAAAAGGATTCAGAAAAGGAGTATATATTTATCGGGGTATTCTTACAAATAGGGATGTAGGAGACTATTTTAATCTTCCTTACCAGGATATAAATTTATTACTTGCTGCATACTAAATTTCTTTTTTAAGAATTGTCATTGAAATCGGGCTAACACTTATTTTTCCCATAACAATATTCCCGGTTCCATTTTCTGAAATCGTATCTTCAAAAGCAACTATTTCAAAATTTCCATCAGGAAGGTTGATGCTTATTGAATTAAAATTCCCATTGAAAATAACCATTATTTCTGCCCAGGTGTCACCAACCATTTCTCCGTTAATACAATATACAATAACACCTGTCTTATATTCAGTACAAAAATTCAGATATTTTCTGATCTGTTCCGAAGATGTAATTCTAAATGCAGGATGATTTTTTCTTAATTGAATTAGTTTTCTGTAATATTCAAAAACACTCTTATATGATGACTTTCGACTCCAATCAACCTGATTAATTAAATCAGAAGATTTATATGAGTTTTCATTCCCTTTTTTTGTTCGGCAAAACTCTATTCCTGAATGCAAAAACGGCACTCCTTGTGATGTCAGCAGAATTGCTCCGGCCAACATTATCATTTTCTTCATTTCATCATGGTTTGCATCAGAATTGCTCAATTTCAGCTTATCCCATAAGGTATAATTATCGTGACACGAAACATAGTTTATACATTGCTCAGGCTCATTTGCCCATGCCGAGGGTGATGTTTCTATATAACTATAATTTATCTGAGGATGATACGTGGCTCCAACTATTCCAAACTTTACAGCTTCCTCACGAAGAGTTAGGCCACTCACAAAACCTTTACTTTTTTTATTACTCCAATGCCCTTTCAAAGCATCACGCATATCGTCACTAAATGCTGCAATTCCATCCAATTTATGCAAATTACTTTTTACAGCCCTTTTATCTTCCGGAAGCGGGCTTAAATCTGCAGCCCAGCCTTCGCCATACAATATCAATCCCGGATCAATTAAATCCATTTCCTTCCTGATTTCCTGCATTGTTTCAACATCATAAATCCCCATCAAATCGAAACGAAAACCATCAATATGAAATTCTTTTGCCCAATACTTTAATGAATCGATAATGTATTTATTAACCATTGCACGCTCGGTTGCAATCTCGTTTCCACATCCCGAG
>JABMQB010000346.1 GCA_013203525.1 Mariniphaga sp. | reverse complement strand
GAGATGGTTTGTGTTCTATTACTTCAAAAATCCGGATACCGGAAAGTATGAGCGCTTTCGTGAAATGATCTCTGCATCGTTCAAAACCCGGTCAGACCGGTATGCGAAGGGCAAAGAGCTGAAAGATGCCATGAATAAAAGGTTAAGAGAGGGATTCAATCCATTTTCCGGTTCGGATCCCCGTCAAACCAACATCCTTGATACTATCAAGTACCTTGAGGAAACACAATTAACCTTACGGAAACGAACCAGGGATACTTATTCCTGCCTGCTAAGAAGATTCAATGAGTTTCTTATTGATAAGAAAGTCGGTCTTTCAAAACTGACAGTCGAGGAATTCAGCTATGTCCATGCACAAAGGTTCATGGATTACTACAGAGCTAATCATAAGCCCAAGAGTCGAACTTACAATTATGCAGTGATCCATATGAGAACCTTTTTCAACTTATTGGTCGAAAGGGAATGGATCATGGTCAACCCATTTAAAAAAGTCAAGACGCTCGAAGTTGAAGAGACAGAGATCATTGCTTTTACTGAACAGGACCTAAAGAAGCTACGGGAAAACCTGCCTGGCTACAACTATGATCTTTTCATTATCGCCGGTCTGATCTATTACTGTTTCCTCAGGCCGGCAGAGATCATGAGGTTACAGGTTTATCATTTTCATATTGATGATGGATACATCTCGGTTCCTGCAAATGTCTCTAAAAATAAGCGGCAGAATACAATCGACATACCTGATAACTTTATTGAGGATCTTCAACAACTGGATCTAGATCACCCTCCTACCCATTATGTTTTCGCTAGACATTTGAAAAGAGGCGTAAAAGAGGCAGCGCCAACCAGGATCGCCGGTTACTGGCGAGAATTTGCCAATGACTTCGGGATTACAAAAAACATCTATGCGCTGAAACACACCGGAAACGGAAGAGCGGCCGAGAACGGGATCTCAGTTAGGGACCTTCAATTGCACAACCGGCACTCAAACCTGGATATGACCCAACGGTACCTGGACAGGTTTTCAAAAAAGGTATCAACGAAGGTTGTGAAAAATTTTCCGAAGATGTAGGATTAACGATCGGCCGGCAGCCGCAGTGCGGGATTTACTTGTTCTTTTCTTTGCTTACCTTTATCATTTGCAGGTTTAGTGACTGCCAGCCTCAAAATTAGCCCCGCATTGCTCGGCTGCCGGCTCGTTGTAAGCAGCCCTTTTAAATTTTTAAACTTTTTAGTAAAATTTCTTCTTTAACATTTCACATAAATCATCCATTAATTCTTTATTTCGCATAACTACATCGCTTTTGAATTTTCCAAATTCGAATATTTTTCGGTCGACATCAATTTCTCCTTCCACATTAAAATATAATCGACTTAATTTTCCATTGATCGATGATAAACCAATACCTAATTCATCAAAATATTTATACTCTTCAGGTTTGAAGTATATCTTTAATTCTAGTAATGATCGTTTTAAATCATTTAATGGAGGAATGATTATCCTATCTATTTCATTAGCGGTAAGTTTCCTTAAAAAAATGTCATAGATTGCAATTTGATCCCACATTAAATCAACTTTCGAATAATTTGAGAAGAAGTTGTTTACTGAAGTAATTCTGTTGGTTTGAAATAATGAATGATTTATTTCTATTTTCCTAGATTTAATATCAAGTAGACGCTTTACGAAGTAACCTATTGCGATTAAAATTAGGGTCACTTGACTCCAATAAGTTGTCAATAATTCTTTAAGTTCCATATGCCACATTTTAGCCGATCTAGGCCTTTTTGGGTTGCTCGTTAGGTATTACTTCAATTATCCTTTTAGTTTCTTCAATATTTCGTAAGAATTCAATACTTTTTTGAGACTATCTGAATAATCTGAATCTATTTGAGCAATTCGTTGTGAAGAATATTCAATAACCGATCCATCTTCATCCAATATTGAAAATTCAAAATCAAATGATTGCCTTTGTGTCTTTATAGAACCAATATATTGGCCTTTATACTTATATCCAATGTAGGAATATGTAATATACTCTTCGATTAATGGATTGATTGATTGAATTTCTTGTCTTATTTTTTCAATAATTTGAAGAAGGGATTTATTTTTCAAATATTCGATAATATTTTCCAATTTAGGTGGTTCATAGATTTCATTACCTTCTACTTTAGGATTTGTTACAGTCATGAAAACAATTCCTTGTTCATCAGAAACCTTAACTACTTGATACAAATACAATTCAACTGTCGGAGTTACAAGTGTTGTTAAATTTCTAATATCATCTGAGAAATTCTCCGCAATTAATATGATTCTTGGTAATTGCTTTGCATCTATATTTTTATTTTTAAAAATGTTTGCTAATGCATCTCTGTTTTTAAATACATCATTATAGTACCTAAGTCCTTGAAATAAAATATTTTCATCTTGGTGAAGTTTGACCTCAATTATTACAAGTCGCCCGCCACTATCAACACATAAAAAATCCGGGATTCCTTTTGGAAGTATCTTTTCATACTCTAATAGTTTTAAACCTACCTCTATTGACTCCAGATTCTCTTTAATTATTGAATGAAGTTCTTTTTCTGAAGATGGAATCGATTTCATTAATTTTACCATAGTCGCTGTTTTGTTGCGGTTAGCGGCATATTTATTAGCCACAGAAAATATTTTTAACTATTAAACTTTTGTAATAACTTTTGTAATAGTTCCGTAGGTATACATTGTACTACTTCCTGAAACATTTTAACGGATAATTCAGAAATTGTTTTATTTGGATTTCTAGTCCTGACTTTTAAAATTATTTCAGGATCAAATTTTAATAAATCATTTGTTAAGTTTCTTGCGTTGAGATATTTATCAGGTGGATTGCTATAAAAATTAGCATATTCTTCAGATAAAACAACAGCCATTCCTTCTTCTAAATAGGTAAGTTCTTTGGTGTCATCTTCAGGAGAAATTGTGTGAACCATTTCGTGAGCAAATTGCAGTTTCTTTTGATTAATGGCTTTGAGATCCTTTGTGTTTAATACATAATCTGGAAGATTTATTTTTATTGTTTTATTCTTTTTGCAAGGTTGTGTCACAGGGTCGCTACCAGGATGAAAGTTTAAAATAAGTGAATAAGACGGATCAAGTGGGCCATACCTCTTTTCTATTAAAACTATTATTTTATCCATTTCAGAGGCGAAATCGGATTGAATAAAGCAATCATGAATTGGAATGCCATTTTTTTCAAGATGTATCATATCGTCCTATGTTAATATTTTTTGTGGCTGACGGTCGGCAGCAGCCGATGTGACAGTTCTAGTTCATTGACTGTATATTTTCGTTATTACTTTCATTACTTGCATTTCGTTCACTTTGAATCACTTGGCCTGCATGGTCGGTTGCAAGCTTGTTAGTGGTAATATTGATCATTACATTTCATGCTGAAATAAATTTTAATATATCATTCTGAAGGAGCTCCAGAATTTGTTTGGAGATGGTTTCACTAATTAGTCCAGCTATTGTCATATCGATGACTTTACCAAGCAGTAGTTGCTTCCAATTTTTCTTACTTAAATAGAAAAGACTTTTAAGTTCTTCAAGTTCAGTTTTGATGTCCTCATAAATGATCTCTTGACCCATTTTAAGATGAGCTATTTCATATAAAATATCATCCAGCTTTTGTTTCATTTCAGATTGCTCACTGGCATCAAATATTTCTTGTCCAGTTTCAACGCCTAATACTTCTAATTCTTGGACAAGAAAAAATTCTGAGAGGCTAAGATTTTTTGACTTTGAACAAGTATTTGGGTCCTGACATACTTTTGAATGTTTTGTTATTTCCTCCCGTGTTATCGTCAGTAAAGATTCAATTATTT
>JABMQB010000345.1 GCA_013203525.1 Mariniphaga sp. | reverse complement strand
ATGAAATTGGTATCAAGCAAGCGTCAGAGGTTTGAAAGGCGCGTTGATAGATTAGGAACAGGTAGCGGTATTGGTTTTATGTATGTAGGTAAGCCAAAGACATTTTTTACAGCGACAGGTAAAATGTTAAGGTTTAATGGTTATGAGAATTTAGACAGGGTTAAGGGCAAGATGAAAACAAGAGGCAAAGTTTTGTTAAAACATAGAGCAACAGGCGAGTTGGTGCGCGTGAGTTTCAGAGATTTAGAGGTTATGACTTAATAATTATTAGGAAAGGAGCAATTATGTGGTTTTATTAATGTCTGAAACGGAATTATTTAACATTAATACAATAAAATATTGAAAGGTGATACTATTGAAAGTATGATTAATGGTAAAAGGGAAGAAATTAAGCACTATATAAAGATAAGCGGGAGAAAGACATGTAAATAAATCTTAATCCCGCTTAAATTCTTATAGGCAGGCTCAGTATTAAATCAAACGAGAGCTCTTTACATAATAAATATTTCTTTCTTCTAAATATTTTAAGAAATAGTCGAAGCAAGCTTTATGCTTTCCAAGCAGTTCAGGTGGAAAAACTCCTTTTTCAGAAAACAAACCATCCAAAAACAGATTTGCTGCTGCAGTTGCAGTATAAGCTGTTGTGCGTGCCATAGATGATGTCTGTGTTTCAGAACAATACTCATCATGCATATTATAAACCACTTCCATTAATTGACCCCTGGCATTTTCTCCTTTTAGCGTAACCCGCAACACTGTGATCTCTTCTTCTGTCTCTCCCAGTCTCCATTCATTAAACAGAATTTTACTGGTAAAATCTAGAGGAGAAACTTGCATGCCATTTACATCTACCTTTTCCTCTTTAAAAAAACCACTTTCTTTTAATACTCTCACATATTCTACATGACCGGGATAACGTAAGGTTTTTTCTTTCATATTGGGAATATGCGGCATTGTGTATATTATGGACCTTAATCCATCAGAATTGAAAGCTTCCAAGGTTCCAACATTATCAAACTCAACATATTCGCAATCAGTTAATGGTTCCCTTATTACTACTTCCCCATGTTCAACATACCTTGCAGGGCGTGTATATTCCTCAATTACATCAATGGGTGAGAAAGGTGCTTTATAGCAGAAAGGCCACTTTTTTATTTTTGGCAATCCACCAACCAAACACTCAAAATCTGTAAGTTTCATTTTTTCGTTGTAGAAACCTAAAATAACATTATCCATTCCCGGAGCCACACCACAATCAACTATTGCTGTTACATTGTGTTTTTTTGCCAGGGCATCCAGTTCCAATGAGTTTTCAGGGAAAAATGCAATATCAATTACATTCATGCCTGCTTCAATAATAGATTTTAATGTTTCGAAACCTAAAAAACCAGGCACCGCATTTATAACCAGGTCGTGTTTTTTTATAATTTGTTGCAGTTCCGTTTTATTTGTAACGTCTAATTGATGCGTTGTTAAATCACTGCATTTTTGTTTTACATTATCCAATACATCCTGACTTAAATCGGTGACAGTTACACTATGCTTTTTTGCCATATCGATTGCCATGGAACTACCCACCATTCCGGCACCTAATACAATAATATTACTCATTTGAAAAAAATTAAATTGTTGAAAAAAATAATGATAAGACCACGAAAGGAAGGGGAAAATTACAAACCGGGAATTAAAACCCAGGGCATTTCGTTGGTGCTAAGTATTCGTTTTATATACATTTTTTAAATATACAGTTTTTTATAAAAGTAACGTAGTATTTGGGAGTTGTAATTTATGGATGGCAGATATCGGTGAACATAATTGTAGCTAGTTGACGAGAATGTGGCATAATGCTAAATTCATAAAATAATTGGCAAACTTATCATTCAAAAGCAATAACAATAAATATTATTGTATAAGGGATTATCAGGAAGAAATGGCAATTTTTATTAAATTTTATTATTTATTGAATCGTAGTAACCATTTATAAAAATTCGCATTATTATACATCTCTGCCCAGGCATTATGGCCCTCACCTTTTCCGGAAATAAAAATTTGGTTGTTAGTTTTGTATTTTCTTGCCCGCCAAAAGGCGGATTTGAAAGTACAAGATTCACTTGATTTGAGCTTTTCCAATTGTCATATGGTATCGTTAACAAATTACCTTTGGTAGTGGCTGGTTTTTCTATTCCATGAAGTATCAAATTAGTAGTACATAATAGATGTGGTAGTGGTTTTTTTTCGATTCCTCTAATGGAGTTTTGAATAATTAAAGAACTTTGATCAAATCCATCTTTTTTTGATAAATATCTAAAGTACAAGTCAAAAATCCTCCGGTACCACATGCTGGATCCAATACACTTTCACCAATTTGTGGGTCTATCATATCTACCATAAACTGAGTTACTGCTCTTGGAGTATTATATTCTCCTGAGGAACCCGCACTTTGAAGTTCCTTAAGAATAGATTCATAAATGTCATTAAAAACATGCCTGTCCAAATTATTATTGAAAAAATCAATCTTATTTATCTCATTAATTACTTGACGGAATAATGTTCCTTTTTTCATGTAATTATATGTGTCATTAAAAACTGATTTTACAATTACGGATTGATCAGTATCGGTTGGCTCAATTGTTTTCAATACCGGAAATAATTCGTCATTGATAAAAGTTATTAATTCATCTCCTGTTAAACCATTTTCATCCGCTGCCCAATTTTGCCATTTTAGTTTTTCAAGGATTGGACTTTTGTATGTTTTTCTTGATTTTTTCCATTCGTCTTCTTTATCAGCGAATATTTTCATAAAAAGCATCCACACCATCTGAGAAATACGTTGCGCCTCACCGTCAACTTCTTCATCTTTTCTCATGATGTTTCTAATGGATCTTATTATTGATGTTATATTGTTCATTTAAATCCGTTCAATTAATTCTGTTTTTAGCCAATCAAAAGCCTCTTTCTGATTATATGATATATCAGATCTTAACAAAGCTTCCATATCCCCAGTAAAATCAACATCGTTTTCTTTCTCTTCTATGTTTAATAGAAACTCTTTTTTACTTGGAGGTCTGTTTCCAGTTGCAAAAGTTGTGTATTCTTTGAAGCATGTTATTGTTTCTTCAAAATCCAATTCCAGATTTAGTCTGGCATAGTATAAATCGAACAAATCTCTACCTTTACTTCGTTGATAAAGTGCCCTTAGTTTTGTTCCCAACAATTCGTTAATGTTAAAAGTCTTGATTTTTGTATTTCCTGAAAACCAATCACTTTCTACTTCAAATGGAAAGTCAACCCAATCTAAAACATTAAAATGCTCTTTACAGTTAATTTCTAATTTCAATCGCATTCGTATTTCTTCATATTCTGATGTAAAACGATACAATGCTTTTGTTCCATGTCCTCTTACTTGAGTTTTTCTTGGTTCTTCGAAAAAGGTAATGACTTCGCTAAGTCTTTCCATTATTGGCTTAATTGGACCTGCTTTTATTTGAACTAAATCAATGTCCTCTGAATATCTGGGAGCAGGATTTAGATACAACTTGTGCAAAGCCGTTCCACCTCTGAATGCAAGGTTTTCCCTTAAAAATTCATCAGAGAAAATCTCAACCAAAGCTCTGGAGATAATTAAATCCTGTTCAATCTGTGCAAACTCTTTCCACGGAGCATGTTTTTGCCATTTTGCTATATATGGTCTTGGTATCATAAATCGCTTTCTAGTTTTACATTAACATCAACCTTCCACTTGTTATCAACAGCACCAGGTTTTTCATTTGACTTTGGACTTAGCAATACAGGAAAGAATTTTATAGATTGTAAATTAGTAAATATAACTTCTTGAAACTCCTCACTAATTCCTAGTTCTTCAAGCAAAAACCCTAGTCTTTGCAATGTACTTTTATTAGGATACCAACTTAAAAGTTCAACTAAATCCGATTCTGTTAGTTCTTCTGTTAATTCCTCAATAGTTGCAAGCATTCTATTGATTCCACCCAACTTTGTTTGATAATGAATTAAATCAACTATCGTTAGGGCAGGGCTTGAAACTTTGTAAATACCTGCATCCGATTTCTTTAATTGGATATTCTTTTCAGACCAATTACTTGTTGTAAAAAATCGGATATCAATTGTGTTTTTTGATATATCGTTGAATTTCGGTTTTTCAGTTATCAAGTAATCTCGTTGCACTTGTTGATGGCTTGCTCCATGAAATTTTGCAGCTGAAAATAGTCCTACATAGTAATTTCTATCTAAATATTTAAAGAGTTTCTCACAATACAGCTGAATTGGTAATTTTTGGGCAGAAGAGTATCTAGGAGTTATAATTAGATAAAATCCCTTTCTCAGATTTACAATCTCTGTTTTCTTAATCAATCGGGAGAGTTCACTTTTTATTGAAGTTTCTGATTTATCGAGATTATCAATCAATTCATTTAAGGAAAATGAGTATTCCTCATATGATAAAAGCTGTTTTATATAAGTTGCAACTATCAATCTTAGAAATATTTCGAGAAAGATAATTCAAAATAACATTATTCTCAAATTATTACTACATTTTCTT
>JABMQB010000344.1 GCA_013203525.1 Mariniphaga sp. | reverse complement strand
TTATATTCATGCCCCACAACTTTCTGAATAACAACTGCCATTTTTTCTTCTTCAATTTTATATTTAACTGCATCAAAATATGCTTGTGCCGATTCAGTATAAATACTTGCATAAACAAGTTTAACTGCAGTAACCAGGTGTTGGTATCTGATATTAATATCGGGGTTATTATTAGGTATGAGGAAGGTTGCATAAACACCTGAAAATGGTTGTAGCAACGAATCTTCAAATAAACCCGATGACCGGACCGCAAGCGGGGATTTTACGTTTTCAATATATTTCCATAAACGTTTTGAGATTTTAGAATCGAGTTCAGCTTCCAAAAAAAGTTTTTTTGTAATCTCAAAATCATAATGATTATGAACATCCTCATAAAGGTTATTCATTTCAAGAAATTTATCATATTCTAAAGCCCCAATTACTGCAGTTGCCGGGATACGAATATTTATTTTTGGGATTAATTTATGGAAATCAATATTCTCAATAAAATTGCTGATAAATGCAATTCCACGGCCTTTCCCTCCTAGAGAACCTTTTGCAAGGCGCATAATAAATCGGTTAGAAGAAACAAGTGATGAATTGAAATTGATAATCCTTCCACGAAGTTTTTCAAGCTTTTCTTTTTCAAAAACCTGCAAACATCGTTCTTTTAATTCCTGAGTAGATTCAAAATCTTCAAATTTAATGGGGATTAATTGTTTAGCCATATTAATTTCACCACGTGCCATTAACCATGTTGAAAAAGAATTTCGCCGTGAATGATATTCCAGAACGCTGTCGGGAATAATTTTAAATTTTTCTTGAAATTCTATTAGATTTGAGGCTTCCATTACCGGTGTGCCGGTGCTGTCTTTAAATACAAAATTTCCGAATCCTAACCTGCGATACATAAAGTGTAAAATATCCATTGAAAGGCTTTCCGAGTTTTTGTTTATAAACTCTGCATTGATTTCACGTGCCCTTTGTGCATTGGTAATATCATGTGATTGGAGCATTATTGGGAGGGGGTACGTAACTGTTTTTTTTACATATCTTAAAAGATCAACACCAGCATTTTCATCGTCTTTTCCATTTTTTTCAAATTTCACATCAGAAATAACACATAACAGATATTCGTTGTATGCCTTTATAATATGAACCGCCTCTTCGTATGTGCTTGTCAGAATTACTTTAGGGCGTGCCCTCATTTTTAGTATTTTATGAAGGTCATCTTCTGTTTCATCCTGGACTAATACCTGAGTTTGGCTCATGATAGTTGTGTACAACATTGGTAGATATCTGGAATAATATTGTATGCTGTCTTCAACCAGCAAAACTACCCTTACATTCCCATTTTGTGTATCGCGGGCTAAATTTTTTTTATCTTCTACATATTTAATCATTGCCAGGAAAACATTGGAATTACCATTCCAAACAAATACCCGGTCGACAAAATCAAGTTTTTGCCCTTCAATCTGGAAATACCTGAGATCGGCATTATTATTAACTAATAGGAGTAATGGAATTCTTGGCCTGAGTTTATGTATATCGCGGGCAATTTTAACAGGAATATCCTTATCGAGCCCTGCCATGATTATCACTATATCAAAATCACGGTGTTCTAGAATTAGCAATGCCTCTTCACGTGAATTTACACTTGTAAAACGGGGTGCCGCATATAAATTTAGCTGAAGGTATTCACCTCTGATTTTATCGCTGAACTGCCCTTCGCGTACTATGGAATATGAATCATAAAGTGTAGCAACCAGTAATACTTCTTTTACTTTTGTAGGCATTAATTCCTGAAAAATATCACGGTCGTTTTTCTTCCGTTTGTACAAGTTTGAAATGGTAATTTGATCCAAATCCATAGTGCTTGAATTAGAATGGGAAATTAATGAAAATTCGTTAATACTAATATGATTTTTATGCTAAAGATATTACCATATTAAGAGTATAAGGATACCATTCTTTTTGATAATAAAAAAAGCAAGTTGATTACCAACCTGCTTTTCTATATTTAAGTTTATTTGATTTTTCTAGATTTCAGACGAATTGCATCCATTTTTATCGCTTGCATCATTTCCTTCAACTTCCCACGTATTTCCTGAATTTAATAATTCATCCATTGAAGAAATTTTCCGGTTCTGTTGAACCTGGTTAATTTGCCCTTCCAGTTCAATATCATACACAGGTGCAGCCACACTACGTATTACACCAAATGCAACAGGAAAATCGGGCAATTGCATATTGATTAAGGCCATATGAAGAAATGGATCTTCCTCTATGGCATCATGTACAAGAATATCATCAACAGATACTCCGTTTTCTCCAATTTTAACAACTTTCATTTTTCCTTTTTCCAGAATAAGTCCCTTGTCTTCGTTTTCACCAAAAATCATTGGTTTGCCATGTTCCAATAAAAGCTGTCTTTCCGACCTGAAATTTGGATCGGTAATCGCACTGTGAATCCCGTTGTTATAGATTACGCAGTTTTGAAGAACTTCAACCACTGATGTGCCTTTATGTTGAGCAGCTCCACCAAGTACTTGTTGGGTCATTTTTACATTTCCATCGATACTACGCCCAAAAAAAGTTCCCATGGCTCCAATTACCAGTTGCCCCGGTACAAACGGATCTTCAATAGTACCAAACGGTGAAGTCTTGGTTTTAAATCCACGGTCAGAAGTTGGCGAATATTGCCCTTTTGTTAAACCATAAATCCGGTTATTAAAAAGAATCAGGTTTAAGTCAATATTTCTTCTGATTAAATGAATAAAATGGTTACCACCAATTGCCATTGCATCGCCATCGCCGGTAATTACCCAAACACTTAATTCAGGATTTGCACATTTAACTCCTGAAGCAACAGCAGCAGCACGTCCATGAATGGTATGGAAACCGTAAGTACTCATATAATAAGGAAACCTTGAAGAACATCCGATTCCTGAAATAATAGCAAATTTTTCATGAGAAATACCCATTCCTGCCATAGTACGCTGAACCGCATTCATTATAGCATAATCACCACAACCTGCGCACCAACGCACTTCGTTTTCGCTTTTGAAATCCTTAATTGTATATTGTAAATCTGCCATTTTTAGTCCTCCAGTAATTTAATAATGCTTTCCTTTAATTCCTTCACCGTAAATGGTAGCCCTTTTACTTTATTATATTGAGAATATTCAAATTCCGGCATTTTATCACGCAGGTAGCTGGCGAACTGCCCAAGATTCAATTCACATACAATAAATTTTTTGAATTTTCCAAAAACCTCTTTTGTATTTGCAGGTAACGGTTTGATATAATTGAAATGAGCAAGGCTTATATTTTTTCCTTCTTTTCTAAGTTCTCTTACAGTACTAATAAGGTGCCCATAAGTTCCACCCCAGCCAACAACCAAAACATCTCCGCTTTCATCACCACAAACCTCTAAATCAGGAACCATGTCAACTACACGTTCAACTTTTTCTTCACGAATCTCACAGTTTATCTGATGGTTATCAGGGTCATGGCTTACTGTGCCGGTTATATTCTTTTCGAGTCCTCCAATTCGATGAGCAAATCCTTCCATTCCTGGAAATGCCCAATCACGTGCCAGCGTTTTTTCATCTCTTGCAAATGCCTTAAACGTTGAAGGATCTTTGGCATATCGTGGTTTAATTTCCGGTAGTTCCGACATTTTTGGGATTTTCCATGGTTCGCTTCCATTACCTAAAAATCCGTCGGTAAGCAGGATCACCGGAACCATTCTTTCCAAAGCAATTTTTGCAGCTTTAAAGGCATACCAAAAACAATCGGAAGGAGTACCTGCAGCCAGCACAACAACCGGGCTTTCGCCGTTCCTCCCGTATAAAGCCTGCATAAGATCCGATTGTTCAGTTTTTGTTGGTAATCCGGTTGAAGGGCCACCACGTTGAACATTTACAATTACCAAAGGCAATTCTGCCATAACAGCCAGTCCAATTGCTTCTGATTTTAAGGCTAATCCGGGTCCTGAAGTTGTTGTAACTGCCAGGTCACCGGCAAAAGCAGCTCCAATAGCTGACGAGATTCCGGCAATTTCATCTTCAGCCTGATATGTTTTAGCTCCTAAATCTTTTCTTTCTGAAATTGCTGACAATATATC
>JABMQB010000343.1 GCA_013203525.1 Mariniphaga sp. | reverse complement strand
TCTTTTCGAAGGGTACAAACCCGGGATGCCTTATTCTGCAACAAGTATTGAAAAAATTGTAAAGGGTGCAGCTGTAAAGGCAGGGATAAAAAAAGATGTTTACCCGCATATTTTACGGCACTCTTTTGCTACCCACATGCTAGAAAAAGGGGTGAACCTAAAACGCCTGCAAATGATCCTTGGCCATAGTGCCATGAAAACCACTTCCATTTACCTCCACCTGGCAAACCTCAATTCCGCAGATTTACCCGATTTGTTATCCCCCGAAAATTAAGCAGTGATGGAAACACCAATTAATAAAAGGCAAAAGGCAGAAGTTGCCGGGGTATTCAATGCCTGCATTGGGCAAGCCGGGGCTAAATATAATTTATGCCATGTGCAACAAAAAGCTTTTGACGATATTGTTGCGTGCCGGACTTCCCTGCTGGGCGGGCATATCAACTCGTGTACCGGATGCGGTTTTAAAAGGCAGACATATAACTCGTGCCACAACAGGCACTGCCCCAAATGCCAGTTCCTAAAACAGGAGCAATGGGTAGATAAACTAAAAGGCAGGCTTATCCCTGGAAGGTACTTCCATATTGTTTTCTCGGTTCCCCACCTGTTAAACCAGTTGTTTTACATTAACCAAAGCATTTGTTATAAACTTCTTTTTGATGCTGCTTCCCAGGCCCTGCAAAACGCAGGAAGAAATCCCGGCTTCCTTGGCGCAGAAACAGGTGCCGTGGCCGTGGGGGCAAACACTCTCTTACCATCCCCAGGTCCACATGCTGGCCCCGGCGGGTGGGCTCTCCGAGGACGGGATAGAATGGGTGAACGCACCCAAAAAGTTTTTTGTGCCTGTAAAAGCCCTTTCCAAAATGTTCAGGGGGGTATTTACCAGGTTATTGAGAAATCAGTTGGATGAAAACAAGTTAAAATTGCCCAATGGTTTCCCCAAGTTCCAAATTTTAAAAGAAAAACTGTATGAAAAAAACTGGAATGTATATGCGAAAAAAGCATTAAGGGGCATAAACAGCGTACTGGCTTATTTAGGCAGGTACACCCACAGGGTAGCAATCTCGAACAGCAGGCTGGTAGCTATTGAAAACGGCAAAGTTACTTTCAGGTACAAAAATTACAGGAAAAGGGGGAAGCAGGAAATAATTACTATCAGCTGCATGGAATTTACCCGCAGGTTTATGATGCACGTATTGCCAAAAGGTTTTTACAAAATAAGGTATTACGGCATCCTTGCAACAGCAAACATTAAAACAAAACGGCAACAAGCAATTGCCTTAATTGGCAAAACCACCTGGCTCCCTGTACTAGAAGGGTTAACTGCTTATGAAGTTTACAGGGCTCTTAGGGGCAATGACCCAATACGTTGCCAAAAGTGCAATAAAGGGGTATTGCTTAGATATAAAATAGAAAGCCCGCCGGGTTGATATGAAAGATAGGAAACGTTCTTTTAAGTGAAGGGCAATAATCCCCGCCATGAATAAAATGGGGCAGGAAAAATATGCCCAATTTTGAAACCATTTTTTAAAAAATATAATGCAAAACAATCAAAGGCAGCATAAAAACAAACAAACCAACAAACAAACCAGGAATACAAAATATGAAAAGCACATAGCAACCGGCGGCATCGCATAACTATATTTTATCCATCATTTTTAATTAGGGTAAATCTACCAACAATATTATAGCAAATATCATCGCTTTGTTGTAATTTGCAGGAACGATGGATAAAATACTATTACATTATGAGTAATGCTCAAAACCAATAAAATGACTGCTAAATTAAAAATGAAAGGAAGGATATGAAAAAAGTTATCTTTGTATAAACGACTTTTTTATGCAATTTAAAATACTTACATCTCAACTTCTTAAAAATTACACAAAAGCTGTAAAAGAATCTCCAATGGTGAAATTGGATAATATTGAAAAAATTGAAATACAAGTTGATTATTTCCAATTTTACAAATCAGTTTCATCAGTTTATTCATCAAAAATAGAAGGTGAAGACATTGACTTTGACAGTTTCTTTAAACACAAATTTTTAAACGTAAAATTTAAACCTGACTATACAAGAAAAACTGACGATTTATATGCAGCTTATGATTTCATAGACAATAATGAATTAAATCTTAAAAACGTTCAAAAAGCCCATTCCATTTTAAGTTCAAAATTACTACCTAAAAGCCAACAAGGATTAATTAGGTCAAATCCAATGTTTGTAATAAACAGCGATGACAAAATTGAATATGTTGCTGCAAGCCCGGAAATTGTCAAACAGGAATTACATAAATTATTCTATGATATTGACTTTTTGATAAAACAAGAATTAAACCCATTTGAAATATTTTATTACGCTTCATTAATTCATTTGGTTTTTGTTAAAATACATCCATTCCAAGATGGAAATGGAAGGACAGCTCGATTAATGGAAAAATGGTTTTTAATTAAAAAAATCGGGCAAAAAGCAACTTCAATACAATTGGAAAAAAACTATTATCGAAAAATTAAAGATTACTATTCTAATATAAAAAAGCTTGGACTGGAATATGAAGAGTTAGATTATAGTAAAAGTTTGGATTTTTTATTGATGACCATTACCGGAATTAATGACAAAAAATAAAAGCACATACCCATAGTCGAGTAAGCTAGGGGAATTTCACCCCTAACTTCCAATGTCGTTTAGTTAAGGAATATTTCTAACATCCTTTAGCAGAAAAAAATATTGAAAAGGTGAAAAT
>JABMQB010000342.1 GCA_013203525.1 Mariniphaga sp. | reverse complement strand
TTATAAATATCAATTAATTCGTCTGTAAGACTGCCCCAGCTATGCGAACCTTCAAAATATTTCTTATTTATATTTGAGCGCATTTCATCAATTAGTCCAGGAGTGTTGATTAATTCTTTTATTGCATTTGCAAGTTGTTTATGATTTCTGGGAGCAACCAGTTTTCCGGTTTCATTGTTGTCAACCATTTCAGCTAATCCTCCAACTTTGGTTGCAATAACTGGTTTGCAAAATGCATATGCTGTCATTATAACTCCACTTTGGGTTGCGTCAATATATGGACAAACAACTATCTGATTTTGATTTAATAATTCGGCTAATTCAATGTTAGATATATGCCTGTTTATAATATTAAAATGTTTTGATCTTTCAATTTTTGTTTTGTCAAACCAATATTTTCCTTTTCCTGCAATTGTTAACTGAATATTTGGTATTTCGTCCTGAATTTGTTCAATGGCTTTTATTAAGTAGTCTATTCCTTTGTAAAGAGAAATTCTTCCGAAGAATAGAATTTTTGCATCCTCACCAACTGACTCATTTTTAGAGTAGTGTTTTAAGTATGTGTATGGTCCTAGCGATGAAACAAAAACATCATTTGCAGAAAACTTATTAAATTTGATAAAAGATTCTTTTTGAGTTTTATTGAGTAAAATTTTCTTTTTTATAAAAGAGTAGTTTAGTTTTCTTACAATAAAATCACGATAACTATTTTCTCCGGCATGTGGAAATGGATCATGTATTGTTTGTACCAAAGGACGACGGTTTTTTATTAAAAACAATAAATATTCAATACCCAGGAAATTATTACTATGTATGATATCAGGATTAAGTTCTTTAATGAATTTTACCACTTCTTTTTGAAGACGCAAGTTTGAACCTACAAATTGTTTTTTCCCTGTTCGGTATATGACGCTTGTTTTTTCAGGATTAATAAAGTTTTTAAATTCCACTAACTCAGGGAATAAACTTGCTTTATATATACCGGCATTCTTCATTTGAGTAGTAAGGTTTAATGCAGTAGCATTTTTAGCATAAACCGGTACATTAATTAAGAAATGCAAGTCCACATTTTCTGATAAACTTTGAACCAATGATAGGTCCATATCAAAAAAGAATGGTGTTGAAATATAGAGAACTTTCATTATTAGAAATCTTCAATAAAAAGGTCGGAATTTTTTCGTATTATGCTTTAATTTTTTTTGAAAAAAAATCAGGATAATTATTTTGTTCTTTTTCTTGAATGTACACCCGTTGAAAAATATAGATGGCTAAAACAGTTGCCATTAAATAGTCCCGGCTGAATAAATTGTCAGAAGTTATACTAGTAATAAGCAACATCCATAAATAGTATTTCAAATATGTATAATTATTAGGTACTTTATATTTAAAGCTTTTAATCCAAATTAGTGCAAAAGCTATGATCCCAAGTACACCAAACAAAATATATACTGCTACAACTCCAACATCTGTTAGGAAATAGTTTTTTTCGATGGCTAGTTGATGCAGCCGTTGCCCGTATTCCATTTCTTCACCAAAGGGTACGCCATTACCAAATATTTTAGTAATCAAATTAGGTGAGAATTCAGTTAAAAAATAAGTTCCTGATAGTAAGCGAATATTCTGCAAACCCTCTGTTGCTGTTTTTTCTTGTGCATCTTTTAATCCTTCAATTATTTCTAAATCAATTAAATTGATAAAAACTACACCTGCGATAAAAGTTAATAATATTATTGTTTTTTTAACAAAATCAAGTTTACGAGTAAAATGTACAAGATATAAAAAAGCTACCGCAACAATTAATTGTCTTGTAACCTGTAAAAAAGGAATCAGTAACCCAAGAAGAATCAATGGAACCCAAATTAATTTTATTGTTCCTTGCATGGAAGTAAAACGGTTTACGCCAATAAATGCTCCCAGAAAGAAAACACCTGCACCCGGAAAAATAATTCTGGAGATTCCACGAACCTGTTCAATGGTTTCATTACCTCCAAAATAAGCATTCCTGGTATTTACAAGTTGAAAAAAATATAAAACCACATATATTCCTGCATAAACAAGCACTAAGTTTTCTATGGTACGGACTGGAATTTTTATTTGTAATAAGTAAAATACAAATATCCATAGGGCGAATGGAGCCGTTGATTTAATGCTTCCAACAAACCCTTGTCCCCATGATAAGTAACATGCAATTATTGAAAAGAATATGGCAACCATCATTAAATGCACCGGTGCAACAAATCCTTCCCATTTTCTTAAAGCAAAAGGAATAGATAAGGCAATGGCTGCAACTGCTGAGAGAAACTGGATAATCCTTGGCAAACCTTCGGGCAGGAACCTCGCATCAAAAAAATTGAACGAAGCTGCAACCAGGAAAAAAATGAATATAATTTGAAAGTGCCGTTTCATTGTTGAAAAAGTAAAAAACTATCCAATTTTTGTTTATATAAGATTAGCTAAACTTTGTTTTAAATATTTTAGTACTGAAAGGAATATTTCAGAATATTTCAGACTGAATTTTTTTTTGTTTTTAATCCAGAAAAAAGCTTTTAAAATGTTTTTGGTTTTGTAAGAATTTAGCAATACAAAATATAGATTTCTTTTTCTGAATGTTGGATAATTATCAATTATCGATTGATGTAGAATACTGTCTTTTTCGTTTGACGGTTTAACTTTTAAAAATTCAATTAACCATTTTTCAAATCCCAGAAATGCATGCATTTTTTTTGCTGGATTTCCTGATCCCGATATTGAGATTGAAGAATATCTGAATTTGAAAACCGGTTTTGCTGTATAAGCGATTCCTTTTTCCTTGCTGGCAATATAAGATGAAACATCGTCGGAGTACCATGCCAGTGGAAGGTCATAGAATCCGTTGTTTTTTTTAAGTGATTCAGTATGGTAAACAAAATCTGAAATATATTGAATCCTGTATCCATTAATTCGATGCCAGATATTATCATATACCGATTCATAATCAGGACAAAGAGGAGTTAAACCTGTTGTATTCGAGTTTTCATCAATAAGTTTAGTACGACAGTGAAATATCTTTAATTCGGGATATTTGTTTATAAGTTTAATGAATTCTTCAAGATATCCGGGCTCCATAATATCGTCATCGCCCATTAAAACAAAATATTCGGCACTTGCTTTTTCAAGGCATTTATTCCAGTTTTTGATTACACTTTCAGATCCGATATTAATTTCATTCTCAAAATATTTTATCCTATTATCTGTATAACTTTCTACAATTTCCCGTATCGGATCGGGTGAACAATCATTGACGATTATTAGCTCGAAATTAGCATAGCTTTGTTTTAAAACGCTGTTAAGCGATTCGTGTAGGAATTTTCCTTTAAACGCAGGCAGTCCAATACTGAATTTTATTTTCATCGGATTTTTTTGCTTCTTATTTCCCTTTAACCTTTTGAACAAGGTATTTTAACTCTTTGGGTTTTAGGATAAATGATAAACACAAACCAGCAAAGAAAACGGTAAACATAATTGATTGGATTATAATCCTTACTAAACTTGAATTGATAGAAATATACCTGTTTATTAATAATACAGCCACTGCAGCAATACCAGCGAGTAGTGTTGGTATAAAAAACGATTTAAAAATACGGCTTCCATCAAGTTTTAAAATATATGGTATGTAATAGAAATAACTAAAACCAAGTTGAATAATTACATATACTAAATATCCTATTACAGCGGCACCTACTTCGTAAACTGGTGCCAGTGTTATAGTAAGTGTTGCCGATGCAACAAATCCTATTGCCGAAGCAAGTACCAGAGGTTTTGTTTTTCCGGTTGAAAGTATAAGGTTTGAAACAGGTGCTACATGCAATTTTAATAATGTAAGTAGCCAAAATACCAGCCATATAGTCAGGTGAAGGAATTCTTCACCGACATAAATATCGAGTAATAAACGTGCATTAATTGTAATGCCAAAAATAACCAAGCCTAAAAATATACTAACATATTTAGTTCCCTGATAAACCAGGGCTTCTGTTCTTTTAGTGTCACCGGCAGCTAAATTTTTTGATGAGGCCGGCAGGAGAACCTGGTTGAAAATTCCACCAAGGGTAATAACAAACAAGCATATGGTTTCAAGTACCCTGTAATCGGTAACTACACCTACACCCCCGGGAGTAAACGAACCTAAAAGAACAGGGCGTAAACTGACTGCTGAAACCTGGAAAATTCCCATCGCAAAAATTGCCAGGCTGTATTTTAATATTTCTTTGAAGATCGGATAGTGCCATTTGGGTATTAATAACTTTAGTGGTTTAATATTTAATTTCTTTAACCTGAAAATATTGATTGGGAATGTTATTATTGCTGAAAATATATACATGCCAAAATACACAGGTAAGGATAATTTAAATTTGATAGTAAGAATGGCAGCGGCTAAACTTAATGTGCTGGTTAATATTGTCAATTGGTTAATCCATGCCAGATCTTCATTTGCTGTTAAAAGTTGTTTTACATTATATGATAACCAGTTAATAATAGTACTGGCAGCAAGGATATACATCATCCATCGGAAAATATTTTCTTGTTCGGGATTTAATTCAAACAGAAAATTGGCATATTTTCCTACAAGAATAAGGATGGTTGTATTAATTATTCCAATAATTCCATAAAAAACGATGCTCGATTGTGAAGCTTTTATAATTTTATCTGTGTCGTGTTTTACCAGCCACATTGAGAAATAACGTATTGCCCCAATTCCCACGCCCATATCGAACATTCGGAGGTAAACGTTTAAAGAAAAAGCAAGTGCGATTAATCCATAATCTCCTTTTCCAAAAAATCCGATTAATAAGGGAATTGTAATAAATTTTGCAATCGAATCATAAATAACTGAGGCTACCCCCCAAAACGATCCGGATAAAATTTTTGAAAATGACGATCCTTTCATATAAAAGAAGAATAAATCTGTATCAGATTTAAAAAGACTTTTTAGTTTATTTCTGAGATTTAATAAAAAGGTATATACGATCCATCAAATTCATACTTTAGATCACGGTTTCTTTCTCCAATTTTTTTGGCAGGGATTCCTGCATATATCGAATAAGGTTCAACGTTTTTTGTTACTACAGCACCTGCTGCTATTACTGCACCTTCTCCAATTGTTACACTGTGTAATACTGTTGCCCTGGGGCCAATCCAAACACGGTCATTTACATTTATAGGACCACGTCTTCCCTCAACAGACCTGAAGTAAGGATCGTTATGGTCGTGTTGCCCTGTCCATAAATGAACAGAATTTGACAGATTTACATTTTTACCTATTACAATTCCACCTCTCCTTGCATCTAAAATAGCATTATTCCCTATGTATGTCCCTTTCCCGATTTTTAGGCTGAATGGTTCCCTGAATTCGGCTCCATTATAAATAACGGTTGTTTTATCAAAATTAACATAGAATATATGGCGGTAAATAAAGTTCCTGATTTTATGTGATGGAATTCGTCCGGTATATTTCATTGCATACCAAGAAAAGCCTTCAATATATAAAATAATAAGACGTTTTTTTGATATCTTCCTTTGTAAACTTTCTGGTTTTTCGTTTGAATCAGATTCCTTTTTTATGTTGGTCTTGTCTTTGTTGATCTTTGAAACTTTCCATCTAATATAATATCTTGTTAATATAAAACCAAAAACCAAGGCTAATGGTTTTGCAAGAATAAGCAACAATATAATAATCAGAATAATATTCATTAAGATTTGATATTTAATCCAGGGAGATTAATAATAAATTTTATTGATTTTATGAAGAATATATTCGTTTATGAGTTTTGAAGTGCATATTCTTCTTCTTCAATTATTCTTACCTCTTCTGTTGATATTTTAGCGTGTAATGAGCAGTTCATAGATTGAATCCTGATAAGAATTCTGTTTTGGCCATGTATTTCGAGAATCTCACCTTTTACTCCTTTTAAGGCACCAAACATAACTTCTGCTTTTTGCCCTTTTTTAATGTTTTTAAAGGAAAGTGTTATTTCTTCCTCAGATTGATGAACCATTGTTTTTATGTTATTAATCTGAATTTCAGGGATTGCTTGCGCTTTTCCACCAAAACTTACATAACATACTGCTCCAGGCGTATTAAGAATATTGAAAAACTCTTTATAACTTACTTTTGCAAAAATATAACCCTTGAATAAGGGTTCTTCAATCCATTTTTTACGGTCGCTCCAATACTTTAATACTTTTTGAAGAGGAAGGTAG
>JABMQB010000341.1 GCA_013203525.1 Mariniphaga sp. | reverse complement strand
CCTTTATATACGGATTCACCTTGTTTTGTTACTTCATAATTTATGCGATAAATATTTTCAGATTTATCGACAAATGAATCAAATGAGTATTCATATACAACATAATGGACTATAAACAAAAACGACGTAAGGCCAACAACCAACCCAAACAAGTTGATCAGAGTCATATGTTTGTACTTTAACAAACTTCGAAAAGCCGTAAGAATAATTATTTTGAGCATGTGGTTTAAATTAGTTAACCGAAAATACTAAAATAATTTATTTAAAAAGCTTTAAAGTGATTGTGATTTAACGATCCTCCTTAATTCCCCCTTATTCATTTCTTAAACTTTCTACAGGATTTCTTCTTGCTGCCTTAAAGGATTGAAATGTAACCGTTAACAGGGCAATTCCTAAAGCAATTATTCCCGATAAAAAGAATATCCATAAATTCAGGTTTGTTTTATAAGCAAAACCATCCAACCATTCTTTCATAAAATACCATGCTATGGGAGTCGCTATAAAAAATGAGATGGAAACCCACTTTAAAAAATCTTTATTTAACAGCGATAAAATTTCAAAAATTTTAGCACCGTTGACTTTTCTTATCCCAATTTCTTTAATTCTCTTCCGGCTAGTGTAATATGAAACACCAAATAAACCAATCATCGAAAGGAATACACTAATAAGGCAACAGGCTCCGATTAATTTTGCATAGTTCCTGTTTTCACGGTGCATCCATTCATAACGGTCGCCAATTGATTCCATTTTTAAAGGAAAATCCGGGATCTTTTCTCCCCAGATTTCTTGAACAGCTTTTCTTACCATGGCCTGCTGTCCAACAACCGGACAAACCATTAAATATGAACCATCGTTTCCATATGCCACGTAACCCGGTTCAACAAATTCTTTCAGGCTTCCATAATGAAAATCTTTTACAATACCGGCAACAATCATATTATCACTTCCCGGAAGCCCTTTTCCAATCAAGTCTTGTCCAGGAAATATTTTTGCAAGCGATTCATTAATAACACACTTATTTTGGTTCGATTCTGTTGATTCTGAAAAACCTTCACCTTTAACCAATTTAATACCAAGTGTTTTTATATAGTTTTCATCTCCAACATTTACAGAAGGAGTATATTGTTTATCTTGCCCATTTTCATCATAATGTAACAACACCAGGTAATGCTCCAGTACAGGAGAAGCTTCTGCTACAGAAACCATTTCAACTGAAGAATTTTTCTCCAGTTCGTCCTTAAAAATTGCAGACATATTTTTATATTGGCGGGGTATTTTTACTTCCAGAACCTCTTTATTTATTCCAATATCTTTATTTGTAATATAATTAATTTGTTTGGTAATAATCAATGAACCTGCAATAAGAATGGTTGAAACTACCAATTGGCTAATATTAAATGCAGGAATATATATTTTGCCTGTAGAAATTAATTTTCCTGATTTTAATGCTGAAATATTTATTTTCAATCCGACTTTAGTCAAGACAAAAATAAATGTTATCACCATTATAAAACCTACTATTCCTATAAACACCATTAAATAATCCGATTGCAAAAGGGACTGCAAAGGAATATCCGAACCTGTTAGTGAATTGAAAAAGGGTAATGCCCATATTAAAAGTATAAAACTGCTAATAAATGCGATTAAAACCAGCATACTACTTTCGGCAAGAAATCCTGAAGCCAGGTTCATTTTAGAGCTACCATTTATCCGGCGGATGGAATGCTCACCGGTTTTTTCAGAAAGGCGATTATTTACCAATCCGAGGTAATTAAAAACTGCAACTCCCAATATCATCATTGCGATTACAAATGCTATTTTTAAATCGGCTTTATCACGGCTGGCTTCGATGGTCTGCCTGCGGGAAGTATCAAAATATGTATCCTGAAGCCCTTTCAGATAATATGTTCCCGGAGTTCCGTCGTGTACAATTGGAATTTCATCCTTGCTTTCAGCAAATTTTTCTTTAAGCAACTCAATATTTGCATTTTCAGAAAGCTGAAGGTAACAACGTGAATTTTTATTACCAACCGACCTGACCATATCAAAAATCATCTGAGTATTTTCATTTGGTTTTCTAAAAATCCCACTAACAGTCATTTCTTCCTGCCCGTCACTTTTCCCAAAAACTAATTGTTGCCCAAGCGGATTTGAATTACCAAAGTATTTTTGAGCCAGTTCCTCTGAAATCACAACATTCTGTTCAGATTCGAGTGCTTTCTTCGGATTCCCGTAAATAAGTTCGTATGAAAAAAATTCAAAAAAGTTAGATGAAACAGCAATCGTCATTTTTTCATCAAAATATTCTTGATTATTTACGATTACTTTTGGAGGTCCGGCATTTATGATGCGGCAAAAATCTTCCACTTCAGCAAAATTATCTTTCATGTATTCAGCTGATCCTTCACGGCTGTAATACATTTTTTCACCCTCCTCCCAAGGATCGTCAGCCTGCAAGGCAAAAATCTGGTTTTTATATTGATGGAATCCATCGGTTTTTAACTCCCTGATAATAAAAACAGAAATCAGGTTAACACATGCAAGACCAATAGCGAGGCTAACAATTATAATAACTGAATTGAGTTTAGAGCGAAACAGGCTCCTGAATAATACACCGGCTTTCATTAATTATTGGTTTATTTGAAATAGTTACGCACTATTCTCAATAAACGTGCCTGTTTTACATATTTTCTGGTCGTTAGAAAATATCAGAAATCAATTACTCGTACTTAAGCGCCTCAACAGGATTTCCCTTTGCAGCTTTCCAACTTTGCCAGCTAACAGTAAATAAAGCAATACTCAGGGCCAACATTCCTGACAGAGCAAAAACCCACCAACTAATATTGGTTTTATAGGCAAAGTTACCCAGCCATTTTTGCATAATATACCATGTAATCGGGCATGCAATAAAAAATGCAATAACCACCCATTTGATAAAACTTTTGTTTAATAATACCATTACATCAGAAATCTTTGCACCGTTTACTTTCCTCAATCCTATCTCTTTTTTCCTGCGTTCAATAATAAACATCGATAAACCAAACAATCCTATACATGAAATAAAAATGGCAATAAATGAGAAATACTTAAACAAACCTGATATTTTAACTTCGGAATTATATAAGGTCTCAATACTATCATCAAAAAAACCAATTTCGCAAGTAGTTAGAGGTACTACATTCGACCATGATTTTTTGATTTCCTCAATAGTACCAGAGAAATTTTCAGGATTTATACGGATAATAATATTGCTGGGATTGTCAAACAAGGGCATAATTAACATTGGCTCAACTCCGGAATGAAGTGATTGGAAATGAAAATTTTCAACTACCCCTGTAATCGTACCTTTATTTTCATCCCCGCCTCTTCTAAAATACTTTCCAACGGGCTCTTTTAAACCCATCCGTCTTATAGCTTCCTGGTTTAAAATAACCTGGGGTGAAGGAGTTTCCTCAAGATTTAATACTTCATTATAAGTTTCCGGAAATCCATTGCCATCTGCCAGGTTCATTTCCATTGTTTCAAAATAATTCCTATCCACATTCATCGTACTTATCAGGACATTATTTTCGGGATCTCTTCCTTCCCAATCAAATCCCCATGATGAGTTTCCTCCATAAAAAGGCAGGCGGTTTGTTCTGGTTAAATTAACAACTCCCGATAATTGTAATAACTCCTGTTTTACAGCTTCATGTTTTTCGCCAGCCTCTCCATTAAGAGACAAATAAATTAAATTTGCCTGATTATACCCAAGGTTGTAATTATTAATAAATTTTATCTGGCGTGATATTACTAATGTACTGCTAATTAATACTACTGATAAAACAAACTGAATAACCACAAGTAAATTTTTTAAACTAATTCCACCGCGTTTACTATTTGATTTTTTGATTGCTTCAGCCGGATTAAATGAAGAAAGATAAAGTGATGGATACACAACCGATAAAACCAAAACTGTGAATACAACTGAAATAAGCATCAAAATCATGTATTTATTTTGAAGATGCCCAAATGTAATAACCTTGTCGGAAACCGACCTGAACGCTGGGATAAATAAAAGAACAAGGATAGCACTCAGGAAAAGGCTTATTAAAATCATAATCCCCTTTTCATGTACAAATTGTTTTAATATGGTCAACCTACTTGCGCCCATAACCTTTCTGATTCCAACTTCCGGCCGGCGGTGTTCTGCTTTCGCAATCGATAAATTGATAAAATTGATCGATGCAATCAGAATAATAATTATAGCAATCCCTAAAAACTGATATATGTATTGAATCCTGTTATTTTTCCCTGAGTAAACGTAAAGGCGTTCGTTTTTAAAAGGGAATACATACAAAGTAGTATTATCCTGTCCATTATCTTTACATAGATTTGTAATCGATTTCTCAAATTCCTGAACATTTGTTCCTTCAGCCAACAACACACTTGTACGCGGCCAGTTATTATCCCACCGTGTAAAATCGGAGCCAAAAGCTTTATTCATATAATCGAGCGGAAATACTATTTCAAAATCGATGGTTGATTTTCCATTTGATGAGGCTATTATTGCACCAACAGAATAAGAAATCTCATCACTCACCTTAAGTACTTTTCCTAATGCCGGTTCATCACCAAATAAAATTGAAGCCATTTTTTCGGTCAAAATTATCTGGTCAGGTTTTGATAAAACATCCGGATCGCCTTCAATAATAACACCTGAAAAAATATTCAGGAACTCCTTCCCGGCATATACAACCGGACCTTCCTTAAACTCTTTGTCATTAATTTTAAACCGTTGTTCGCCATTAACCCAGAATGTTGTTGCATATTCAACTTCCGAAAAATTATCCATCAGGTGCTGGCTCAAGGGGAAAGGAGTACAATAAGTAAACAACTCCTGTCCTTCGGAATATTGCTGATGTTCGTAAACGGTATAAATCTGATCGAGATTTTTTTGAAATTTATCAAAATTTAATTCATCAACTACCCAGAACAGGATTAATGTGACTACTGCAATTCCAAGTGATAAGCCAACAATATTGATAATAGAGAATGTACCGTTCTTTTTGATATTTCTCCATCCAATAACGAAATTTCTTAAGATCATTTTTTATTGGTTGAGTTGATTTAGCTGAGAAGTATTTCCCAATATCGTAAAGACCTTTAAAAAAATAAAATGTTACTTCAACCTTCCATTTTTTTTGAAAAGCCAAATCAGAATATGCAGGATTTTCTTCCGGAAAATATTTCAATTTTCACTTACCAGGTAAAGCAATTTATCCTTAAAATCTAATTAGTCATTGGACCACTTAAAGTGATCCAATGACTAATCGTTTCGAAGTGCTTCGACCGGATTTCGAGTTGCCGCCCGCCAGCTCTGCCAGCTTACTGTCAGTAATGCAATTCCCAAAACAAGCATGCCAGACAGAGCAAACACCCACCAGCTTATATTTGTTTTAAAGGCAAAATTCTCCAGCCATTGGCGCATGACAAACCATGTTATTGGGCAGGCGATTATAAATGCGAAGGTTACCCATTTAATAAAATCTTTATTCAGCAATACCATCACTTCCCTAATTTTTGCTCCATTTACTTTCCTTACTCCTATCTCTTTTTTCCTGCGTTCAATAATAAACATCGATAACCCAAACAGTCCAATGCAAGAAATAAAAATAGCAATAAAGGAGAAATATCTGAACAAACCCGATATTTTAACTTCGGAATTATAAAGCGACTCAATTTCATTATCAAAAAAACCTATCTCACAGACTGATTGCGGTATTACAACAGACCATGATTTTTTAATTTCTTCAATGGTTCCTGAGAAATTTTCAGGATTTACCCGAATAATAATATATTCAGGATTATTGAACAAAGGCCTTATAAAGATGGGTTCAACACCGGAATGAAGTGACTGGAAATTGAAGTCTTCAACCACTCCTGCAATAACACCTTTTTTTTCCATGCCAGTTGGTCCAAAATATTTCCCAATCGGGTCTTTTAAGCCCATCCGCCTGAGAGCTTCCTTATTTAGAATTACCTGTGGGGAAGAAACCTCTTCAAAGTTTAAAACTTCATTGTATGACTCCGGGAAAGCACTTCCTTCAGCGATTTTAATCCCCATGGTTTCCAAATAATTCTTGTCTGCATTCATCCTGTTTAATAAGACTCTGGTATCTGGATCTTTTCCTTCCCAATCAAAATCCCATGATGAGTTTCCACTATAAAATGGCAATCTGTTTGTCCGGGTAATATTTTCAATCCCAGATATAGCGTTGAACTCCTGTGCAATAGCTTCGTGTTTACTTCTTGATTCCCCTGTCAATGGTATATAAATCAGATTTGCTTGATTATAACCAAGATCGTAGTTATTAATATATTTTATCTGGCGTGATATAATAATAGTACTGCTGATTAAAACTACCGATAATACAAACTGAACCACCACCAACAGATTCTTTAACCTGAACGTCTTGGTTTCCGTCAAGCTTATTATCTACGGCTGAGGTGTCAAAGGTTTCACCGACTATTAAACCGCAAGTTACCCTTATCAATGTCCCAATAGTATCGT
>JABMQB010000340.1 GCA_013203525.1 Mariniphaga sp. | reverse complement strand
CTTCAGTTTTGTTAGGTAAAAATTCAATTTTAGTGTTTTGGGAATATTTTAATGAGGTTATCCTGAATTTCTAAAAAAGCCTTAAATTATTTATCATTATTAGTAGTTTGGGTGAAAACAATTATCTTCGCAAATAATAAATTTCCTGAGTTCCAAATTGTAAAATTTATGAAAGTATTGATAGGATAAGGAAGTTTATTCCAATAAAGAAAATATATTAAAATGAAAAATTATAATTTCCTGAATAACTTAATAGGCTGGGGAGTAACTATAATTGCAGCAATAGTTTATTTGATGACAATTGAACCTACAACAAGCTTTTGGGATTGTGGTGAGTTTATCACTACATCGTACAAACTTGAAGTGGGACATCCACCCGGCGCTCCGTTTTTTATGATCCTGGGGAATGTATTTACAAATTTTGGCGGAGGCCCCGGAAATGCAGCAAAAATGATTAATGCACTATCGGCTCTTGCCAGTGCATTTACTATTATGTTTCTTTTCTGGACCATAACACATTTGGCAAAACGACTTATCTCAAAAGAACAGGATTTATCATTAGGTCAGACTATTGCTGTGTTGGGAAGTGGTTTAGTTGGGGCTCTTGCTTATACATTTTCAGATACATTTTGGTTTTCAGCAGTTGAAGGTGAGGTTTATGCGACTTCTTCACTTTTTACAGCAGTTGTTTTTTGGGCAATTCTTAAATGGGAAAATGCCGATGGGCAGCCTTTTGCAAACCGGTGGTTAATATTTATTTCATATATAATTGGCCTTTCAGTTGGGGTTCACCTGCTGAATTTGCTTGCAATACCGGCAATTGTATTTGTGTATTACTTTAAAAAATATCCGGTTACACGAAAAGGTATTGTAATGTCATTAATTGCATCTATCATATTGCTAGCTGTAATTATGTATGGAATAATTCCCGGGGTGGTTAAGATTGCATTTATTTTTGAACTTTTATTTGTTAACACTTTTGGATTACCATATCATTCCGGAGTAATATTTTATTTACTTGCAGTTATTTCATTAGTAATATTTGGAATTCATTATACCCATAAAAAGAAAATTGTTATTTGGAATACAGTAATTGTTGCAGTTACAGTTATCCTACTTGGGTACTCTTCATTTGCCCTGATAATTATCCGATCGGAAGTAAATCCCCCAATGGACCAGAATAGCCCAAATAATATTTATTCATTGTTGGGATATCTGAACCGTGAACAATATGGGGAAAGGCCTTTAATGTACGGGCATTTTTATAATTCTCCACTTGATCCTCAGGAAAGATATACGGAGGGAAAAGCAATTTACACACAACGCGACGGTAAATATGTGATAACAAATAACAGGTTGCATCCAAATTTTGACTCGAAATTTCAAACTTTGTTTCCCAGGATGTGGAGTAGTATGGAAGCTTTCCATGCTGATGATTATCAGCAATGGGGGAAAATTAAAGGACAAAGAATCAGGCATACCGATGAAAGAGGAGAGCCCGTTACCATTGTAAAACCAACTTTTACGGAAAACATGCGGTTCTTTTTCCGGTATCATGTAGGACATATGTATTTACGATATTTTATGTGGAATTTTGCCGGCAGGCAAAATGATGTACAAAGTCATGGAAGTTTGATTAATGGTAACTGGTTAAGCGGAGTAAGCTTTATTGATGAGTGGAGATTAGGTGACCAGGACACTTTGCCTGAACATTTGACAAATAATAAAGCAAGGAATATATACTTTTTCTTGCCATTTATTCTTGGATTAATTGGAATTTTCTATCAGTATAGGAAAGGTAAAGAAGGAAAGAAGGATTTGTGGGTAGTTTCATTATTATTTATAATGACCGGATTGGCAATAGTTGTTTATTTGAACCAATATCCACACCAACCAAGAGAGCGCGATTATGCTTATGCAGGCTCATTTTATGCATTTACAATTTGGATAGGTTTGGGTGTGTTGGGTTTATATGAAGGATTAAAAAAATATTTACCATCGACAATTTCAGCCGGATTGATAACTGCAATTACTCTTTTGATACCGGTATTAATGGCAGCTGAAAACTGGGATGACCACGACAGATCGGGTAGATATACAGCCCGTGATCTTGGGGCGAATTACTTAAATACATGTGCCGATAATGCAATCATTTTCACCAATGGCGATAATGACACATTCCCGCTTTGGTATAATCAGGAAGTTGAAGGAGTTGGTACCGATAAAAGGGTTTGTAATTTGAGTTACTTACAAACCGACTGGTATATCAACCAGATGAGAAGAAAAGCATATGAATCGGAACCGATTCTCTTCTCGATGGAACCTGAAAAATATACACAAGGTACCCGCGATATTGTTTATCTTATAAACGATCCGAGAATTAAGGGCGCTGTTGAACTAAAACAAGCGGTCGATTTTGTTGCCGATGATAATCCAAGGACTAAGCTGGCACAAGCTGATAATGCCGCTTATATTCCAGGAAAAATATTAAAATTTGCTATTGATAAAGAAGCAGTAATCAGAAATAATGTGGTTCGTCCACAAGACTATAATAAAATTGTTGATACATTGACGATTGACCTGACTAATAAAACTTATTTGGCAAAAGATGAGATGATGATCCTTGATATGATTGCTACAAATAACTGGGAACGTCCGATATATTGGGCAATTACTGTTGGGCAGGATAAATATATGAACCTGAGCGATTATTTTCAAATGGAAGGATTCGCATTTCGATTAGTACCAATTAAAGGCGAACCAAATACCGATAGAATGATATTTGGGACTGTTGCAACTGATATTATGTACAAAAACTTAATGGAAAAATATAAGTGGGGAAATATGGAAGATCCTGATATTTATTTAGATGAAAATAATAAAAGGATGATGACTAATATCAGGAACAGTTTTAACAGGCTTGCAAGCGGATTAATTCAAGAAGGGAGAAATGATTCAGCTTTGGCTGTAATAAATCGGTGTCTTGAAGTTATTCCAAACGAAATAGTACCAAATGAATATTTTGCATTAGAGTTGGCGGATAATCTTTTACGTTTAAATGAAAATGAAAAGGCATTAAAAATTATTAACGAAACGTATGAGTATTATAACGAAAATCTAAGTTATTTTATATCACTCGATGACAAGTATTTAAATACTGCAGGGGTTGCTGATGAAGTTCAACGAGCATTATTTTACCTTCAGAAAATGGAAAGATCGTGCCGGAATTTTGGATTGGATGAAATGTCAGTAAAAATTAATGACTCCTTTCAAAATTATTTATCACGGATGGGGTCGGTTTAAAAACAAATTTATTTATCGAAAAAAATCACATAAAAAATATATTTTGGGATGAATATTTTGATTATAGGTTCTGGCGGACGGGAACATGCCATGGGTTGGAAAATCAGGGAAAGTAAAAAAATAAATAAACTATTTTTTGCGCCGGGAAATGCCGGCACTTCTGAATTAGGGGAAAATATCCCGGTAGGAGTTTCCGATTTTGAAGGGCTGAAAAAATCCATTATCAAAAATAAAATTGATATGGTAGTTGTTGGTCCCGAAGTTCCGCTTGTTGAAGGTATTCATGATTTTTTTGAATCGGATAATGATTTGAGGGAAATAAAAGTTGTAGGGCCAAAAAAATCGGGTGCTCAATTGGAGGGAAGTAAAGACTTTGCAAAAGAGTTTATGAAAAATAATAATATCCCAACTGCCGGGTATATTACAGTTTCTAATGAAAATTTAAATGCTGGTTTTATTTTTTTGGATGCAACAAAACCTCCATATGTTTTAAAAGCTGATGGACTTGCAGCAGGGAAAGGCGTATTAATAATCGATTCGTTATACGAGGCAAAACAATTGCTTGAGGAAATGTTAAGCGGCAAATTTGGTGAAGCCAGTAAAAAAGTTGTAATAGAAGAATTTCTTTCCGGAATTGAAGTTTCGGTTTTTGTAATAACCGATGGGAAAGACTATAAAATACTTCCAGAGGCAAAAGACTACAAACGTATTGGCGAAGGCGATACAGGTCTTAATACTGGCGGAATGGGAGCTATTTCTCCTGTACCATTTGCTACTGCCGAATTTATGTCGAAGGTAGAAACCCGGATTATTCGTCCAACAATTGATGGTATAAAAAAAGGAAACTTAGAATATAATGGATTCATTTTTTTTGGGTTGATAAATGTTGAGGGAGATCCTTATGTGATTGAATACAATGTAAGGATGGGCGATCCGGAAACTGAAGCCGTTATGTTACGGATAAAGTCAGATTTTGTTTCTTTGCTTGAAGGTGCTGCTGATGGTAATAT
>JABMQB010000339.1 GCA_013203525.1 Mariniphaga sp. | reverse complement strand
GCCCATGAGGCCCAACACTCCATATATAATTCTTGTCAACATATGGTACAATTCTGGATCCGGGAAATGGAATCTCCCCTTTTGCCTCATATCTATAGTTCCAATGTTCTTCACCTGTGTTTAAATCAAAACATCTTAAAATATCAGCTTCTCCTTGTACCCTGTCGAGAATATATACCTCATCTTCAAAAATACTTGCTCCTCCATATCCGGGGCCAAGTGGCTGAGACCAAAGCTCCGACGGGCCATTTTCGGGCCATGTCTTTATAATATTTTCACCTGTTACTGAAGCATTCCTATCTGCCCCCAAATACTGGTTCCAATTGTTTTGGTTTGTACAACTATAAATTAATAAAGTAACAGTGAAGAGTAAAATAATTTTTTTATACAGCGTCATATTTAAAAATTTTGAAATTGCTCAAAAATATTAATTCTGGTAAATATTGGATTGTAAATATACTATTCTTCGTGACAAGTTATTTTCAGGATTTATATTCAGGACTAACCAAGTATCATTCCTAATTATTATCACTCTTCAATAATGCAATTGTTCTGGTCAAAAAAATACTCATCATATATCAAGAGAAGGAATTAGGCTTCATAATTAATCATTTCTTGTTAATCAAAATAATGTATATACCAGTTATTTTCGTCTGCCAGAAAAGCCCTGATTTGGTTTCTTTTTCCGCCGCTGGGGTATTTTGCTGCAACTTTATTTGCCAGGAACCAGGGATTATTCAATCGTTTTGAAATCCTCATGAGATCATAAAAGCGTTTACCTTCGAATCCTAATTCCCTTCCTCTTTCTTCCAAAATTCGCTGATCGAGATACTCCTGTTTTGCTGCCAGATTCCCGTTTTCTAATCTATTTAAATCAATACCCCTTAATCCTACACGGCCGCGCACTCCCATTTGTGGCCTACTTGATGATATGTAATAATTGCTACCATCATTCAATATATTAAGTGCATTAAGAGTATATGTCCTAACATTTCCCCGATCTTCAAACGCCCAATAAGTATATATTTCGGCAAGATCTAAATGAATTTCTGCGGCCCTGTAAATATTAAAATATGCATCATCATCAAAGGTTCCTTTTCCAAGAGAATATTTATAAACAACAGTATCATAACCTTCAATAATAATATCAGCGCTTTCATAATCCCTTCTTTGCCGAAGTCTCCTCACTTCCTGCAATTGCGATTCACTTAGTTGGTCGAAGTAGTTGCCCCCTTTAATAAAACTGTATGATTCACCTGCCCCCCTGTTTCTATCATTAGAATATTCCCATATCCGCAATCCTTGTATAGAGGGTTTTAACATATAATTATGTGGTGCCCTTGATTCAAATAAGTCCTGAAGACCATTCTTTTGAAAATTATCCTTATCAAACCATAAAGTAAATATGTGTTCAGTATTGTCAAGTGTTGAAAAAATTCTTTGCCAGTTCCCATAAGAAAATGTTCCATCTAACTGGTACCTTAGGTTTTGTGTATTATTATACATGATTTTTTCAAAATGAAAAGCAGCTCTCCCAAGATCGCCCTGATACATGTACAATTTACCAAGTAATGCATGCCATGCCCAGGTATTCCAAACCAGAATTTCCCATGAAATATCTTTGTTATTTATGGAATGATTGACTCCTACAACTTTCACGTCATTTTCAAGCTGGCCAATAAACATATCAAGTACCACATCCAAATCCATCAATTGTTTTTCAAGTACAATCTGCTTGTTTAGGATTGTATCAACATTGTGGTAACCATCAATTCCAAATTCAATATAAACACTATCTATGTATGTTCCTGTGCTGCTGACAAAATCTTCTATCTCATTTATAGTCACCAACGATTCATGGATATATGGGACTTTCCCGTATATCAAAACTGCATTAAAATAGGCCCATGCTCTCATACAAATCACTTCGCCATATAACCTATCATAATTTGTAACCGGGCTTTCAGGTTCTATTACCTCAGGATGTTCACGTTGGAGGATGTGGATTAAATTGTTACATGCCGAAATTAATTTAAAAAAATTTGTTGGCGAAGCATATTTATTTTCCTTAGTGATATTAAAATTATAAATCGCAATAAGATCTGCATCAGCGTTAGGCGTAATTGTTAACATATCGGCTCTTAGCTCTCCGAGTATTATTATTTGCTCTACAAGTTGATTTTGCAACGCATATAATCCCATTTCAACCGAACGATATTCATACCAGTCATCAAATAATTCATCCTCTGTAATGATCAAATCCTGATTTGGATTAAAAAAATCTTCACAGGAATTGAATATAAAAGCTATTATGATAATGAAAATACTTATGAGTGAATGTCTTGCAAATCTCATTAGCTTAGGTTATAAAAAATTTGATAAATAAATTATCTAACTGACCATATTTTGACTAATCTTAAGCATAAAAGATTAATCTATTTTAGGAATATATTTATGATCGAAATATTAAAATTAAAATTCAAAAATTAGAATTAGATTTTTAACCAAGTATCATCCCGATAATAGTTGCCGACATCAACGAAGCAAGAGTCCCGGCTAATAAAGCCCTCATCCCATATTTTGAAAGTAAAACACGTCTGCTTGGTGCAAGTGCGCCTATTCCCCCTATTTGAATTCCGATTGAAGCAAAATTCGCAAATCCACAAAGTAAATAAGTACCCATAATTATTGATTTTTGCTGAGTAAAAACACCAGCGCTTTTCATATCTGCAAGGCTGATGTAGCCAACAAATTCAGTAAGAATTAACTTCTCTCCCAGTAATCTACCTACCAATGCTACATCCTCGGGGCAAACACCGATTAACCACATAAGAGGTGCCAGTCCGTAGCCAAGGATAAATTCCAGTGAAAACTTTTCAAATTTCCCATTTGTAATATTGGCTACCACATCGTTCAAATGAGTCCAATCGCCAACCTTTCCAAAAATGTAATTAAACATGGCAATTAATGCCAGGAATGCCAATAACATGGCAGCAACATTTACTGCAAGTTTGACACCTTCACTGGTTCCATTTGTAATGGCATCCAGTACATTGCTACCTATTTTATCCTTCGATATTTTAATTTCCTTATTAATTGCTTCAGTTGGTGGAATAAGCATTTTTGAGAAAATTATTGCCGCAGGAGCAGCCATAACTGAAGCAGCCAAAAGATGTTTGGCAAATTCTAACCTGAGCTGGGGATCATTTCCACCAAGCATAGCAATATAAATGGCAAGCACCCCTCCAGCTAATGTGGCCATTCCACCTGTCATAACAAGCATTATTTCCGATGGACTCATTTTAGGTAAATATGCCTTGATTAACAAGGGCGATTCTGTTTGACCCAGAAAAATATTCCCGGCAACCGACAATGATTCTGCTCCTGATATTTTTAATAATTTAGTAAATACCCAGGCAAGCCCCCAAACTACTTTCTGTATAATTCCCCAGTAAAAAAGTAAACTGGTTAATGCTGAAAAGAATATTATTGTAGGTAGAACCTGAAACAGAAAAATCACACCATATGTATCAGAATCTATTAAATCGCCCAGTAGAAATTCACTTCCAACTTTTGTAAAATCAAGAATTTTAACAAATACTTTTCCAAAAAATTCAAAGGATACTCTAATAAATGGAATATATAAAATTCCTATTGCCAGTATAACCTGAATTGCCAATCCAACAAATACGGTTCTCCATGGAATGTTTTTACGGTCTTTGCTAAATACAAATCCAATAGCAACCAATACCGACATTCCTAATAATCCTCTTAACAGATTCATAATTGAGAAAGGTGTTTCACGAACCTTTGATAAAAGAATAACTGAATTATCAGCAGATTCAGTTTCTGTCGATGTTACATGTTCAGATTGCTCATTTTGTGATATTGTATCCTGTTGGGCAGAAAGAGGTAAAGAAAATAAAAGAGAACCAAAGAATACAAATAAAATAAAAACGTATTTCATATGTTTAGAATTGTTTATTTATACAGTAACATATGGAACTCACTAAATAATCATGCACTTGTGTTAGTTTATTACTTTTGCTCGTTTCATAAATAATTGATTATATCAAATAATAAAACGGAATCTATTTTTTTCTGCGAGATAATTCATCTCTGATTATTGAAGCTTTTTCATAATCTTCATTTCTAATTGCTTCATGAAGCATTTCGTTGAGTTCGGCCAATGTATAATTTTCGTATGCCTGATTGGAAACAACAGGTTCATTTGGTTCATCAAAACGACTTCGAACCGGCGAGTCTTCATCCTCCGCTTCAAGCACAATGCCTGCTTTATGTAATATATCTTCCATGGTATAAATCGGGCATCTGAACCGCAATGCCAGGGCTACGGCATCGGAAGTCCGGGAGTCAATCCGAACCTCTTTCCCATCCATTTCGCAAAGTAATTCAGAATAAAAAATACCTTCCTCTAATTTATAAATTATTACTTCAACCAAAGCAATGTCAAATGCCATAGCAACATTTTTAATCAAATCATGAGTTAAAGGCCGGGGAGGTTTTAGCCCTTCAAGTTGAATTGCTATAGCCTGAGCTTCTACAGGTCCAATTATTATTGGGATTCTTCGTTCTCCATCTTCTTCAGTAAGCACAAGTGCATATGCCCCAGACTGTGTCTGGCTTACTGAAAGTCCTAAAATGTTTAAACGTATTTTGTTTTGCATTCTTTATTACGCCTGCCTTTTAAGTGAAAACAAATATAACAATCATTTTCTTTTTATTTTAGAATTCAATTCTTAATTCCAAACATAAACACCAGCAATAAATTTATTTTGAAAAGAATAAATTCATGCAAATTTCATTTATGTGCCTTATAACATACAAATTAATTTGATAGAACAAAACATAAACTACTATATTTGTATAGTTCAATTTTTATGAAGTATTTAATATTTATAATTTAAGTCTCAATGCCATGACACGTAAATTAAAACCAGCCCGGGGAATTCAGGGATTAATCCCGGCAATAGCTTCTCTCCTGATTTTCTTTTTTACAGCAATCGTCTTTGGAATTCATTCATCATTTAATGTTCTTGGTGGAATAATGATATTATACTCATTTGTATTTGGATTTTGGTCATTTTACAAATCAAACAATTACTATTTTCTGGTCAGTGCATTTTACTTGTTGACTTTTGGATTAATCTTAATTCTTCTTGATTTACCGGATGACTTTAATGGTCCAAGGCCAATATTCACTAATGAAGTTAAAATCGGGTTACTGTTTTTATACTTTTTTATGTTTTGGCTGATATATATTGGCTATCGAAAAACGCTTAAATACCGCGGTAGGGAGGTGATGGAACTGGCTGCCTGGGATGTGGAAGAAGGTTCCGAAACCTATACCGAACGCCCTCGCCCTGCAGGTATGGTTGATTATACTAAATATGATATAATCGATTTTTCCAATTACTTGAAACGCAAATTGGTTTGCATACCTTTTCACGAAGAAAACAGGATTGTACTGGTACCCATAAAAATGGGTGATGAATTTGAGTTGTTCTATAAACCTAACTACGATTATTTGAGTAAAACATGGATTTCATTTGATTTCGATGGACAAGTTTCAGTACATATTTCACGCAAGGATTATCTGGATTATAAAGATGATCTGTCGTTTGACCATCTGTGCGAATCGCTTGGTAAACTGATGATTACTTTTGCTGACTTTTACATGAGAGGTGATAAAGTAAGGATAATGGACAGATTGAATACTATTAAAACGGGTCTATTCTCATAATTATGAAGTTTGAAGAAGCAGCCAGGTTTGGTACATATATTTCCAAAAGTTTTGCAAAAGATATATTCAGGCTTTTGAATAACTACCGCGATATTTCAGCTTCCGAAGCTGCGTCGAGGCTAGGAATGCATATTCAAACCGTCCAGGAATTTTTGGAAGCAATGAGCGATTTAGGAATTTTGGAAAAGAAAGAGGCCATTGAACGTAAACGCCCTTATTTCAGGTATACTTTGAAAATAACCGAAATCAATTTTACCCTTAAATTAATTGATGAACTTAAAAATTCAGATGAAGATTCTCTTCTAAATGCAAAAATCAGGGAAAAGAAAAATGCAGGTGTCCGGTTCTCATTGGCCCGGAATGGGCAATACTTTAGTACGGTTGTTATTTGGGTTGGGAAAGGACGTGAACGTTCCGAGAAAAAAATTAACCTTACAACAGCGCAGGGAAAATTCCTTTACAATTTACCTTTCCCCGATGGGGAATATTTGACACTTGAAGAAATCAGTATTAAAGCCGGGATTGGGAACGTACAAATGCCGGAGATTAAAGACCTGGTAGAAGAACTGATTCAATACAAAGTAATTGACTGGACCAAATAATAAAACAGAATTTGGGTCAAAACTAGTTAACGGAGTAAGAAAACTTCTGTAACTTAGTATTGACAATGGCTAACAAGTATTTTAAACGTTCAAGAGTTTCTGCATCAAAATTCAGGCAATTATTAAAGTTGCTCAGCCT
>JABMQB010000338.1 GCA_013203525.1 Mariniphaga sp. | reverse complement strand
CATTGAGTTCAATAATGTCGTACATTTAATGTTTATTTTAATTTGTTTGAAATTTATAGAAGAGATATTAAGTAAATATATTTTGATAATATAGCTATAAGTTGAGATTAAATAATTAATTAAGTAAAGAATTTTCTATAGAAAAATTTAAGAAAGTATCTAAGGGATATTTTTAAGTATTTGCAAAAATACAAAATTATTATGAATAACAAAATATTTTTAAATAAAATTTAAATAATATTATATTTTTTTGAATAAATCTGCTGAATATTCGTTATGATTTTGCCAATATCTGTAAATATCCATCGAATAATTGTAAAATTTCCGGATTAAATAAACTAAATATTTTATATACGGATTAATAAATGATTTATATATTTGTAACAGTTTTTAAAAAAATTCACTTATGATACAGCGAATCCAATCGTTTTTTTTACTTATCGCATTTGTTGCAATGCTGCTTATGTTTTTCTTTCCAATAATCAGTTATTACGGGGACTTCCATATATTACAGTTAAATATACTGGAGCTAAAGAATTTAGTTCCCGGCAGTGAACAATTATTCAGTAACTTATTTACTTTGCCATTATTATTTTTTGTTGTAATAATTGGTGCTTTAAGTTTTATAATCATTTTTTTATACAAGAAAAGAAGATTACAGCTTAAACTAATAAAAATAAATATTCTACTTAACATTATTTTAATTGTCGGTATTTTTTTTATTTATAACAATATTATTGAAAAACAGGCAGGCGTTGAAGGAAATTTTGATTTAACCGGTTCAATTATGCCGATAATCTCATTGATATTTTTAGTTCTATCTTACAGAGGCGTTAGAAAAGATGAGAGACTTATAAGGTCAGCCGACAGGTTGAGATAGTTTTATTTGTATTTGTTTTTCTATAAACATTTGAATCCTTCGGATTCTATTTAAAAAAAATAATTTAATCTTCTATCCATTCCAACTGAAAAATTATTTGGATGGGTATTAGAATTCGATTATAGCCAGTAAATTTATCATTACGTCTGTTTTTCAGTGCGTTGGAAAATATATACTTATTGACGAGTTTTGGATTAAATTTTGTTACGTATCACTTGACAACTCTGAAACAAATACCTGACAAGTTGCGAATGGCTTTTGAGCTGGATTTTAATTTATCGAGCTATAAGAATCTGCAGGAAGCACAACCACAACGGTTGAGATGTGATATTAACTTTATCTTGGATAATTCAAGAAAAAGTATTTATTTTGTTGCTGTTAAAAAAAACTGTAATTTTGTCTACTCCTTTTGGGACTTATGAGCAAATTAAAAGAGAAATCTGAATTTAATATATACGCAGCTGAACTTTTGATAGAAAATGCTTATTTCGCACCTAGCGTACATTGTTCTTATTATAGCTGCTTTCAACTTTTAAAGTTTACAATTAACGATTTCTTTGGCATAGATTATGATTCTTTGGCTTCAAAAATCTCTTCATCAGGAAAAAAAACACATCAATTTGTGATAGGTTATGTTGCAAGTAAGTTGGTTAGATATGCTGGAAGAGAAGAAAGTAGAAAATTCAAACGAACAATTAAAGATTTAAAGCAGTTTAGAGAAGAATCAGATTACGATAATATTGAGATTGGAAAAGATAAAGGAGAAACCGCTCTAAGAAAAGCTAAAGAAATTAGAAACTATCTAAAAACTAATTTTCACGTATGAAAGCAAATGATTTTTTAATTGAAAAATTAAAACAATTAGCAGAAAAAATTGAAGAAATTCAAATTAGATATGAGTTTAGGAATAGTACCCAAAGTCATCTTGTTGAGATAATTCCTTTAAGGATTTTTGAAGAAAATGAAGCATATATGCAAGAGGAAGCTAAATTAGAAGCTGAATTTGAACAATTATATCCAACAGAAGAGATTATTTTTATTTCAGAAGGTTCTTTAACAGAAATTATAACTGCAGAATTAGAACTTGGTTATGATAAAATCAGATTCAAGAATGAGACTTCTGATATTGAGTTCGTGATAGAAGGGTATAACAATATAGTTGAGACCCGAAATAACCATGACTATTCATTAGCAGCTTAAAAATTATGAGTGATTCAAAATTTCAGTTTAAAGGTTTTACAATTGTTCGGTCATTAATTGAACGAAAAGATATTGAGCCTTCAAAAAAATTATCACTAGAATTTAACCCTAAAGGATTTATTATTAAAAAAGATTCAAATTTTCAATTGCATCTTGGGGTAAAAATTGAGGATGAGAATAAAGCTTTTAATATTGAAATACAAACTATTGCCAATTTCGTATTTGAGCATGGAATAGAATTAAAGGAATTAAACAATTTTTTCTATATCAATGCACCGGCATTATTATTTCCATACATTAGAGCCTATATATCAACATTAACCAATCTGTCAGGATCTGAACCTATTAATCTTCCAACACTTAACATGACCAGACTTGGAGATGATTTAAAGAAAAACACACAAGAAGTTTAGGACAAAACTATTTCAAAAGTTTTTGGCTTATCGACTTACTTGGCAATGTATATGGCTTTATGCGTTGGCTTTGTTTCTATCATTTTTTTAGTGATTTCTTCAATTCTTCATAATGTTTTTCGTCTTTTTTCAACTCTATCATAAGGTCGTTTACAGCATTTTCAATATCACAAATAAGGTCGCTATTTCGTATCATTCGGTCAATACTATTTGCATGACTAAAATAGTGCAACACCTTTAAAATTCTTTTTGACCTTTCACCTCCCCACAGT
>JABMQB010000337.1 GCA_013203525.1 Mariniphaga sp. | reverse complement strand
GATTTAATTAAGCTTTTCAATATTCGACTGAAAGTCAAAATTGAAAAATCTATTATTTGTTGAAAATTATTTGCATGAGTCTAAATTAACCCGTAACTTTTTTATGTAAATTATGCATGAAGTTTTTTTATCATTTTTATGGAACAAAGTTTTTTAATCATTACTGCAGCATCGCTTGGCTTTTTACATACACTACTTGGTCCCGACCATTACGTACCATTTATAGCAATTTCAAAAGCAAGAAATTGGGATATAAAAAAAACAATATCAATTACGGTTTTATGTGGAATAGGGCATGTTTTAGGAAGTATTGTACTCGGATTAATAGGTGTATTCTCAGGAATAGCTTTAACAAGCATTGAATATATTGAGTCGTTCAGAGGAAGTGTTGCAGCATGGTTATTAATTGGATTTGGATTGGTTTATATGATTTATGGAATTAGGAAAGCATACCGAAATAAACCACATAAACACGTTCATTTTCATGAAGATGGGGTAATTCACGAGCATCAGCATAATCATAAAACAGGGCACGTCCATGTTCACGAAAAGCAAGGAAAAAAGAAAATAACTCCCTGGGTTTTGTTTATTATATTTGTTTTTGGTCCCTGCGAAGTTCTGATTCCATTATTAATGTACCCGGCTGCTAAAGGCAATTATTCAGTTTTAATAATCTCAACGTTGGTTTTTGCATTAACAACAATTATAACCATGACTGGTGTTGTATTGATTTCATTAGTTGGATTTAAGTTTATCCAAGTCAAAAAATTTGAAAGATATGTACATGCTATTGCCGGAATGCTGATTTTAATTTGCGGAATTGCGGTTGAATTTTTAGGAATTTGATTTTAACCAATCATACCATTTTTCCATTCCATCCCCGGTTTTTGCCGAAACTTCAAAAAATATCATTTTAGGATTTAAATGTAAAGCCAGATGTTTTGCTTTTTCTACATCAAAATCGACATAAGGAAGCAGGTCGGTTTTGTTAATAATACATACATCGGATGTATGAAACATGGTTGGGTATTTTTCGGGTTTATCATCACCTTCGGTCACACTAAAAATGAGGATTCTTTTCGCCTCGCCCAGGTCGAACATTGAAGGGCAAACAAGGTTTCCCACATTTTCGATAAAAAGAATTGAGCCTTTTGGCGGGTCAAGTTTTTTGGTTGCTTCATTTACCATTTTTGCATCGAGATGGCAACCCTGCCCGGTATTTATCTGAATTACCGGAGCACTGGTTTTTTGAATTCGTTGTGCATCGTTTGCAGTGTTTTGGTCTCCTTCAATAACCGAAAATTCTAATTCATTACCAATAATTGAGATAGTTTGTTCAAGAAGTGTTGTTTTTCCTGAACCGGGAGAACTAACAAGGTTCAATGCAAAGATTTCCAGTGCTTCAAAATATCCCCTGTTTCGTTCTGCCAGCAATTTATTAGCTCCCAGAATATCAGCATTGATATTTATTTCTTTTGTGTGATGATGTTCATGATAATGTCCATTCTGATGATTGTGATGGTGCACATGGTCATGAATTTTATCTTCTTCATTTTGATGTTTCTCTCCGGGCTTATATATCCGGATATTTTCATTGTTTTCGCAGCCACAAGTATCGCACATATTGTTAATATTTTATTGATTTTATAAGTAATTGTTTTCCATTTGTAATCGTTCGGTTTAAACCCCTACATAGAGGGCAAGTATCAAAAAAGTTTTGCATTTCAAAACTTATATCACAATCGACACAATTTGCTTTTCCGGGAATAGGAATAAAATTAAATTTTGCTTTTTCCAAAACGGTTTCTTTTACCAGTACTTCTAAAGCAAATTTCAGGGCTTCCATTATAATTCCCGAAAGTTCGCCAATTTCAATATTGATTTCCAGGATATCTTTTTGTTCCTGCTTAACGGAATGTTCCGTTGAAATATCAATAATTGATTGTGCTATCGAAAGTTCGTGCATATCTTCATAGTTAGCAAATTCGTGGAAGCTGGTCGCCTGATAACATATCAATCATTCGCCTTCCTCCAATTTTAGTTTTAAGTATTGTTTTTCCAGGATTTGATTCAACAACTTCACCAATAATTGAAGCATCTTTTCCAAACTTGTTTTTCTTTATAGTTTTTAATATTTCTTTGGCTGAATTCTGATCAACTACAATAACAACTTTGCCTTCATTAGCAATGTATAAAGGATCAAAACCAAAAAATTCACACATACCTCTTACATTTTCCCTAATTTTGATCTTACTTTCATAAATTTCTAATCCCCAGTTTCGACCCTCTTTTAATTCGGCTAATACTGTGGCTAAACCACCCCGTGTTGCATCGCGCATGAATTTTATTGATCCGTTACCTAAAACCTCTGAAATCATTTGATTTAAAGGGGCACAATCTGAAATAACATCTGCGCTCACATTTAATTCATTACGGGCAGCCATTACTGAAATTCCATGGTCGGCAATTGTTCCGTTGACAATGATTTTATCACCAGGCTTAATATCAATACCGGAACTTATATTTTTATATTTTTTATTTAATAAACCTATACCGGAGGTATTTATAAAAAGTTTGTCACACTGCCCACGGTTAACAACTTTGGTATCACCGGTTACGATTTTCACATTACAGGAATTGGCAGTTTCTGCCATACTTTTTACAATCTTTTCCAGGTCATTTAAAGGGAATCCTTCTTCTATTATAAAACCAGTGCTAAGGTATTTAGGTTCAGCTCCTGAAACTGCAAGGTCATTAACCGTACCGCAAACTGCCAGTTTCCCGATATCCCATCCTGGAAAAAATAATGGATCAACAACAAATGAATCAGTTGTAAAGGCAAGTAGTTCTGGAGGAACTTCCACTATTGCAGAATCAGTTCCAGAGTTCAGCATATCATTATCAAAATATTTGAAAAAAATATCACTTACAAGCTTCCGACTTAGCTTGCCTCCGCTTCCGTGGTTAAGTAATATGTGGCTGTTTTTCATAATTACTGATATTTATAATATGCCTGGCAAGCACCTTCCGATGAAACCATGCAAGCACCAACTGGATTTTCAGGGCTACAGTTTTTTTTAAATAAGAGGCAATCTGTAGGCGATTTTAATCCTTTAAGGATATTGCCGCAAATACACCCTTTTTCTTCTTTTGGTTCAGGAACGTTAATAGGAATAATTTTTTCAGCATCGAATTTGTTGTATTTTTTATTGAGACTGAAACCACTGTTTGGTATTATTCCTATTCCTCTCCACCAATCATCTTTTAATTCAAAAACCTCATCAAGTATTTTTTGTGCCTTTAAATTTCCTTCAGGCCTTACAGCTCGTTTATAT
>JABMQB010000336.1 GCA_013203525.1 Mariniphaga sp. | reverse complement strand
GAGAAAGGGCACAATGTATATATTTTATAAAACTCAGGATCATAAGAATCCATATTATCGCCTAAGAAAAATTTATTTGGCTCTACAAATTCAAGCCTTACAATTTTTTTTGACTTAATTCTTTCTAATTCAAAAGCGGATAACTCAAACTGATTCCATTTGTCATATTCTTCAAAGGCGGCCTCAACTAGAACAAAATCGGAACATTCTTTTTCAAATCTATCAAACTTGAATTGTTTTGTAGGGTCTTGCTTATACCCTTTTGTAGTGCGTTTTAGTACAATCATATAATAAATATTCCTTTTTTTTAAAAATTACTTCTTGAGACTTTTAAATTCGGCAATTATAAGGCCAAATCCTTCTATTTTTAAAACTTTTGAGATTACGATATTCAATAAAACAAATAAAATTGTACAAATTAAGAAATGAACAAAATGACCAGCTGAATAAATATTTAATGAATTATAGATCCCAAATGTTAACACAATATTCAATAAAATGTTAGGGAGGATAGATCTATAGAACCAAAGAGATGAAATTCGAATTTCTTTTGCAATAAATTGAATAGAGTAAATCAAAGTTATTACTGTAAGTACAACAAAACTATACAAAAAAATCTTTAGACCAAAATACAATAACAGAAAATATGTCGGGATTAAAAGGGAATATCTTATTATGGTTAATTTAAGTAAAGCTTTTGAATTCCCGCTACTTTGCAATATTGAATTAAAAAGGGCGCCGAATGGATATACAAAGCTACTTAATAACAATAGTCTAAAAAGCTCTACAGATGGCATCCATTTGCTTCCAAATAACATAATTATAATATCTTCTGAAACTAAATAAAGATAGCCTAGTATGAAAAATGAAAAATAACTAAGTATATGAAAAGTCTTGAAAATTATATTGTTGAAACGAAACTTATCATCCTTTACCGAACTCAGTGAAGGAAAGAGCACTGTTAATAAACTTGCCGACGTATAATTATAAATCAATGACTCCATCGATTTGGCCCTATAGTAATAGCCCAAAGTTGCAGGTGGAAATAGTTTTCCAATTACTAAATTATCTAGTTGTCCAAATATGACCCCTACCATTGTAGAAATAAATATTTGAGAGCTATATGCCCAAAGTTCTTTTAAATATTGAATATGAAATTGGATTTTAGGCACCCATCTTGATTTCATAAAAAAATAAGTACTTGTTAAAAGACTACTTGTTAAAGCTTGAAATACTAAACTCCAAACACCAAATCCAGAAAATGCCATTCCCATTCCAAGTATTCCACCTATTAAAGAACCGAATATTCCGCCTATACTTAATATTCTAAAGTTCATCTCTTTATAAAGTTTTATTCTAACAACACTCCCTAATGCATTAATAATAAAAATTAAAGACATTACTCTACCGACATCTTTTATTATTTCACTATCGTAAAACTTCGCAATTAAACCAGAGGAAAAAAAAAGTATAAACGAGAGAAATAGTCCAACAGATATATTAAAAATAAAGACTGTTGAGTAATGCTCATCCTTAATGTTGGATTTCTGAACTATTGCGGTTCCAAACCCAAAATCAATAAAAACGGTAGCAATTGCAACAACAACATTTATCATTGCTAAAATTCCAAAGTCATTTGGTGAAAGCAAACGAGCTAAAATTATTGATATTATAAAACCGACGATTTGACTTAGAAAACGCCCGCTAAAATCCCAACCTAGACCATTAATCGTTTTACTTTTTAAGCTCATTTATAAATTGTTTTTAAGATATTGTAGATGACGAGGGCGGACTTACCGTCGCCATATGGATTTTTAGCATTAATCATTTTTAGATACTCCACCTTATCTTTAAGCAGTTTTGTGGTTGCACCAACAATTTTATCTATTGATGTACCCACAAGCTTAACCGTTTCTGCATATATTGCTTCTGGTCGTTCAGAGTTATCTCTCATTACAAGAACTGGTTTTCCAAGACTTGGTGCCTCTTCCTGAATACCTCCAGAGTCCGTGAGAATTATGTTGGACAAGTTCATAAGATATACAAAGGGGAGGTAGTCTAGGGGTTCAATAAAATAGGTATTCCTTGATTGTTTGAAGCTTAATTTATGAGATTCCTCATTTTTGTTCGGGATGCCAGTTACTCCAAATACATCTTTTATAGCATTCCGGACGTTTGGGTTGAGGTGCATTGGGTAAACAAAGTCTACTTCAGGAAAGGATTTGGCGAGATGTTTGATGGCTTCACAAATATTAAGGAAGCCCTGGCCAAAGTTTTCGCGGCGGTGTCCGGTAATCAACACTAGTTTACGAGATTCTACAAAAGGGTGCTTCGAAGTTGTGCTCCTCCTATAGTCGTTATTTTGTATTGAGTCTTGTGAGGTGCTGCTTTTTGCAAATTTAGTGTTCTCTTGTGAGTTCTGCCAAGAGTTTAGTTTTCCGAGTGGGAGACCTAAAGAAATTAAAATTTTTGTAATAGTTTCATTTATATTGTTGTCATTTTTTATTTTATCGAGCACCAAATGCAGAGCATCGATAACGGTATTGCCGGTTACATGAATTTTATCTTCACTAATTCCTTCTGCTAATAAGTTTTGTTTGCTTAAGGGGGTGGGAGCAAAATGATATTTTGTTAATCGTCCTGTTATTTGACGGTTCATTTCTTCCGGCCAGGGGCTGTAAATGTTATGAGTACGCAGGCCTGCTTCTATATGTCCAACTGGTATTTGTTGATAAAAAGAAGCCAAGGCAGCTGTTGTAGAAGTGGTAGTGTCGCCATGTACCAATACTATATCAGGTTTTGCCTCTGTTAATACATCGCGCATTCCTAACAAAACCCTTGAAGTTACGTCGTATAAATTTTGTCTGGCTTTCATAATATTAAGATCGTAATCAGGAATAATCTCAAAAAGGTTTAATACTTGGTCGAGCATTTCGCGGTGTTGTCCTGTCACACATACCATTGTTTCGAATATGTCGGGATGCTTTTGGAGCTCTTTCACGAGAGGGGCCATTTTAATAGCTTCTGGACGAGTGCCAAAGACAAGTAGAATCTTTTTCATTTTAGTTGTTTTTATACCAATGATAAATTTTAGTTATCCCAAACTCAATCTCAATTTTATGCTTCCATCCCAAGTCATTTAGTTTTGATGGGTCAGTAAGTTTGCGCATAGCACCATCCGGTTTTGATGTATTAAATTTTAGTGCGCCATTGAAACCTATAATTTGTTTAACAAGATGAGCTAAATCAAAGATGCTAATTTCCTTTCCTGTTCCAATGTTGATATGAGTGTTGCGAATTTCTGCAGTTGGAGATCCTTCATTTAGCTTCGCTGAGCCCTTCGGGGTTCGCTTTGCTCCATTCAGGATGACAGCATTGGAATTAACGTTTTCCATTAGGAATACACAAGCATCGGCCATTTCTTCAGACCAGAGGAATTCACGCATCGGTTTTCCTGAACCCCAAATTTCTACAGTGACGAGTGACTGGCGACGAGTGACACCGTGTTTTTTAAGTTTGCCAAATATTTCTTCTTCGCCGGATTTTCCGTCTATGCCTTCTATCGGTCTTTTGTTAAAGTCGGCACGAATGGCATCCCAATTATTTTCTTCCAAGCATTTTCCAAGGTGAATTTTACGGATAAGTGCAGGAAGGACGTGAGATGTTTCCAGATTAAAATTATCATTAGGGCCATATAAATTGGTAGGCATTACAGAAATAAAGTTGGTGCCATATTGGATATTGTAGGATTCACACATCTTAATGCCTGCTATCTTAGCTATGGCGTATGGCTCATTGGTATATTCCAAAGTACTTGTCAAAAGGTATTCCTCTTTCATAGGTTGAGGGCATTCTTTTGGAT
>JABMQB010000032.1 GCA_013203525.1 Mariniphaga sp. | reverse complement strand
TCATTAACATGGCCAAGAATAAGGCTACCGGCTCCAATGCTTAATACCAGCATATTTGGATCAATACCTTGCTGAAGTGCAAAAGGCGCAATAATACCCGCAGAAGTCATAGCAGCTACTGTAGCCGAGCCAATGGCAATACGTATCAGTGCAGCAATTAACCATCCCAGCACGAGTGCCGACATTTGAAGTTCCTGCAGGTTTTCGGCGATATAATTGCTGACTCCACTGTCATACATGATTTGATTTAAGGCTCCTGCCCCTCCTATGATTAACATTATTAAAGCAATATCCTTGACCGAATTTCCAAGGTGGCTCATTATTTCTGGTATTTTTAATCCCCGCCTCACCCCAAGGAAATAAACAGCTGCAGCCACAGCCAACAGCATAACAACTATGGGATCACCAATTAAACTAATTACTTCATAAAACAATGTTCCCTCTACCAAAAAATTTTGTAAAACCGATGCCAATCCCAGTAAAATAACCGGAAACAGTGAAATTAAAAGACTCATAGTGAGCCCGGGCATATTGTTCGATTGCTCTAATTCCGGATCGTAAAATATTTTAAGGGGTGTTGATTTGTATTTCTTTAAGGTTGTTGAAAAAAGTAATCCCGCAATTAACACAACTGGAATACCTATAATTATTCCATATATTAATGTTTTTCCCATATTGGCTTCAAAAAGCCCAACCAAAGCCACCGGGGCAGGATGAGGTGGCAAAAGGCCATGGGTTACCGACAGCGAGGCAATCATCGGAACAGCTGCATAAACCAAAGGAATACGCGCTGTTGCAGCGATAGTAAAAATTAGCGGTACCAGAATTATAAATCCTACAGAAAAAAACATGGGAATACCGACAATAAAGCCCGAAATCATTAAAGCCAACCTGATTTTTTCTTCGCCAAAAACCGACATCATTCCAAGAGAAATCCTTCGAGCGGCACCGCTCACTGCAACCATTTTTCCCAACATGGCACCAAATACCAGGATAATGGCCAAAAAACCAAGTGTACTTCCAATTCCTGACTGTATTGAATTAGAAAGTTCTTTTACCGACATTCCTAATAACAGGCCAACAATTAGGCCAACAATGATAAACGAAATAAAGGCATCAATTTTAAAAACGGTAATTAATATAATTAAAAGGATGATTCCGGCAGTTACAATCAATATTGGCATAAAATGAATATAAAGGTTCCGAAAAATTTAATCTAAAAAAAGATTTTTTTTTCAATTCTCTCAAATTTAAACCTTTATTCTTAATTAAAAAATATCCAATTTTATTTTGAAACTTTTAAAAAATCGACCTTCCTTCCATTTATATTTTATGCTTTCAAATTAATATTTGCTATCGATTCAACAGTTGGCATCCATATTTGAAACCGGGAGAACAAATTCAATTCTCACTATCAGTTTTATTTTAATGAGGGCTTCACATAATATGAAACCCACATTAATTAACCTATAGAGTAATCATATGCCGCCCCTCTTTCAGGTAATCAGTTATTTCACCCATATATTTAACTTCAATTCCACATTGCTCAAGTTCATCCGAAATACCATATAAATCGGAACAACCCTTACAGGCTTTAACTGCAGTACCCTGCTCCATTATTCTTTTTACGTAATCCTGAATATCTTTATTTTCAAGCAACACTTTTTGAGATGGGCCCCAAACAACCAGTGTTATATCTTTCCACCATTCAAACCGTTTTGAATTATAGGTGTACATTAAAACCATTTTTTCTGCCACTTCTTTATCTCCACTTGTCCAAAGGATTACAAGCTTTTCTGATGGGGCAATTTCTTCCATTTGATCCTGGGATTTAACAACAGGTTCGTTTGCTTTTGTTGCAAAAACAAACCCCATTAACATAAATACTACAATAAATAATTTTAATTTCATTTGATTTTATTTTTTAGAATTAGAAACTATAAGTTATTTAATTTGATAATTAGTTTATAAGTCATCCTTAGCTTGTCGAAGGATGATAATTTCAGTCTTCGACGGGCTCAGACTGACAATATTTTAGAAACTTTCATTTACAATAAATTCAGCCAGGTCTTTTTTCTCTTTTTTAGGCCATTCAACAGGAATACCTATCGGCGAAATACAAACCCGGGTATACTGATCGGGGATATTAAATACTTTTTTTGTAAGCTCCTCAGGAAATGAATCAGTGATAAAAACTGTACCATAACCCATAGCCCGGGCAGCAAGCATCATATAACCTGCAGCTAAAGGACCATCCCAATGATTATAAGTTGGATAACGGCTGTTATTATCGGTTAAAACAACAATAATTGCGGGTGCCGATAAATAACCGTTTGCTAAACTAGCCTCCGACTTTTCCAATTGTTTTTTTAGCTCATCTCCAGAAAGGTTTCGGGTATCTCTTAAATAAGCTTCAGTGCCTTTAAGCGCCTCTGTTTTAAGTGCATCAATTTTTTTCCGGTCACGAATAATAAGAAATTTCCATGGTTGTTGATTTCCCGATGTTGGCGCCAAACGGGCAGCATTAATAATTTTAATCAGATCCTCTTCAGGAATCGGATCGGGTTTAAATGCCCGTACCGAACGCCGGTTTAATACTACATCCCAAAACGATTCCATGGGTTGTCCTTCCGGCATTTTTTCTGAAGCATTTAATCCTGGTACTATTGCCATACCTGCAACGATTGATGCTCCTAATTTTAAACTGTTTCTTCTGTCCATAATTAATTGAATTTTTGATTACTCATATTTGATGATGGTTACTGGATGCTAGATACAGGATACTGGAATGATCCACTGTCCGTTGTTCACCGTTCACCATTCACCGTTCACCGTTCACCATGTGTCGTCCTAAAATATGTCTACACTAAAAAGAGTAGATATGTATAAAAATGATGGCGTAACGCGGCGTTACAGTGAAAGTTTTAAACTTAAAATTT
>JABMQB010000335.1 GCA_013203525.1 Mariniphaga sp. | reverse complement strand
TTAATGGACCATTTTCTTTAGGTTTTGAACTACCTGGAGATATGGGATCATATAATCAAATTGAAAGTGCAATATTTAATGTTGAACCTGAACAACCAAATGGAGTTGCAAAACCTGAATTATCAAATAATACATTTTTATATAATCCCTCAGGGTATAATTTAACAATGGATGAAGCATTTGGTGCAACTGAATATGAATGGATAACTACATATGGATCAATAAGTGGAACAACAAATTCAGTTACATTAAATACTGAAAGAACAACTGTTGTTTCTGTTAGGGCATATAATGAAATATGTGATATTTATTCACCAATGGAAAATGCAACCATTAGTATTACTTATGGACCTGTATCTGGCTCTGGTAGCTTATGTAGTTCAGGATCAAATTATACATTGACTAATGTACCCACTGGTTATTCAGTAACATGGAGTGCTACTCCGAGTTATAAATTTCAAACTTCTTCCGGTACTGGAACAACTGCTTTTTTGCAACCAACTTCTTCTGCCTATGGCGATGGAACCATAACATTTACAATATTAGGACAAAATTATTCTAAACCATTCACAATTAATCCACCTGATCCAAGTGATGTTTCTCTGAGTCTTTATACAAGTGGTGGTTCTCCTGCATCTTATATGTGTCCCGATACTTATTATCATATTTATATAAATAATTCCGGAGGTTGTTCGCTATCCAACTATTCCTGGTCCATTCCTGCTGCATGGGATTCTATGTATCAATCCAGCAATATGATATCTGTTTATACTAATTCAACGCCCGGAGGAATGGTTGAAGTTGATGCATATATTTCATGCTGCAATGAAACAAGAAAAGTAATTACAGACTACTTGTATAGTGGGTATTGTGGGGGGTATTATTCAATGATATTCACTCCAAATCCTTCAGAGTTAGAAACAACTCTTTCAATTGAATCTACAAAAGAAGAGGTTCAGTTTGATGATAATGAGGAATGGGAATTAGAGGTATATGATCAAACTCAAATTCTTAAAGAGAAAAAAAATAAAATAAAAGGCAGCAAGTACAAAATAAAAACTCAAAGTTGGAAAGAGGGTATTTATATTGTTCGGGTTAAATATAAAGATGAGATTTTGCAGGGGAAATTAGTAGTTAAGAAATAGCTTGTAAAATACTTTTTGATAATTTTTTATAAATTAATTTTTGGAAGTTTAATAAAAATCTCCGTGAAATTGCACGGAGATTTTTTAATTATAAATAATATTGTTTTTATAACCCAAAGCATATGGCATATGGAATTAAAGTCATCTTTTACTCAATTGGTTTAATCGTAATTTTATTCTTTTTTATTCCCGGAGTTACCCTGTATTTTGTTAAAGTCCGTCGAGCTGTACCACCCACACCGGTAACTTCAAAGTCGACATTCAGAATTGTATGGTCTGCCTCCTTCAATTGAAACGGGTAAACTGCCCGAGAAAGGTTTTCGGTTGTAAAATTGTGGGCACTGAAGTTTAATGGTTTTTCACCTTTGATTTCTAATCCAACACCGTTGTCATCTGCGATTTTCACCCAACGTATATCGGTTTTATTTCCATAATCCTGAGGGAATAGATAGGGAACATATTCATTTTTAACTGTTGATGAATACAATCCTATCTGAGCACCGGTTTTTCGGTCGGGATATGTTTCAAATGAACCACGCCCATACCACTCAATATTATCGAATTTTTCAGGAAGTTGAAATTGAAGGCCTACTTTTGGTAATAGATCAGGCATTGGCCCATGAGGGATAATTTCCTGCTCAAGTGAAATCTCTCCATTTCCGGAAACCACATATCGTTCAATTTTTTCAAATGCTGAATTCCGGTTTGTTGAATAACTATATGAATGGATTTTTATTTCTGCTTCACCTGAAGTTAATTTCTGTGTCTTTATGTGATCAACTTCAGTCTGGAGTTCAACTAATCCTAATGTATAAATCTGGTTGTCGATACTACGACCCATTCCCGGTGTGTAATTGTTTTTATTAAAATTATTGGCGCCCCACGGATCAATGTCGTTGGCAAGCGGAGCCCTCCAGATATTAAATTTAGGTCCTGATTTAATAAGTTCCGTTCCTTTAAATTTTAAAGATGCAATTGAACCATCGACTTTGCTAAATTGATAAACGAAATCTTTACCTGAAATTAAAATAGCTTTATCGAACTCTGAAATACTAACATTAGAGTTTGTATTTTGATAAATTTCTTCTGAAATTTCATAAGGAATTTGAATCTGATCCCAAGCAACAATATGATCTTTTTCTGACCAAACTGTTCTATCTGGTTGTGTAAAAGTTATTTTTATCGAGTACTCTTTCCCTTCCTTAATTTCTGGTTTTTTGAATGGGATATCTACAATTATTTCAGTTTGTGGATTAAGCGATATTTTTAAGTTGCTACTTTGAATAAGGGAATAATCTTCATACAGCTCCCAGCTTGTTTTTAATTCATTCAAATTAGTAAACATAAAACGATTAATAATCTTAACCTTTCCTTCTAAAATATTTTCATCAACAACTTTCACAGGTTGAGCCGATTTTTTTATTTGCCAAATCTCCGGTTGAATTTCCCGGTCGGGCCAGATAATTCCATAAGTCCTACCTCCAAGTCCGGTTGAGAAAAATTCACCATTGGTTTTTGTTTCTTCAAAGGACACAGATAAAACCGTTTTTTGATCTGCCTCAACATCGGATTGGTTTTTTATTTCATCGATTGATAATGCCTGATTATAAATCCTCACTTCATCAATTTTCATATTCGAAAGTTGTCCTGAATATTCCCCTTGGTCTTGTGTCTCTGCATTTCTTCCAATACAAAGAGGGAAGGGACTGTGTTGAATCTTTCGGTTAAATGGAGTTTCTGATTGTTTTTCATAATCAATATAAAGCATCATTTTTTCTCCATTGTAAATTCCTGCAACATGGTGCCAGTTATTATACCAATCATCAGGAACCCGGCAGGTTGTACTGGCTCTCCGTCGGTTGTGCAGGTAGAATTCCAATTCTCCCGACTGATTCCGAATAATACCATATTGATGATCGGATTTTGTAATAATTGTATTTGGATTATCCAGTTCACGTGGATTGATCCAGAATTCAATAGTTATTTGGTTTCCAGTTATATCCAGGCTTGGGTCACGATAAAATTCAATCCAGTCGTCATGTCCCGATAAATCAATGGCTTTACCTTTTTTCCCTTCAGAAAAAGTTGGCCTGCCCATTATATAACCGGTATTTCCATTTGATGAATTATCGGGTGTTTCGATAACCGGAAAATTAACTCCCGGGCTTATCCAGTCCCATATTG
>JABMQB010000334.1 GCA_013203525.1 Mariniphaga sp. | reverse complement strand
TGCCCTTTTTTAGTGTCTTATCGGAAATTAAAAGAAGAAAAATACTCCATATTTTTAGGACAAACACCCTCTTGAATCGTCAGCAAAAATTGCCATGCCCGAAATAAACCTGTAGGTTTTCTGTTTACCCTGTAACTACTTTCCCGAAAATAAATGCTTCCCCGAAGTCCTAGGCCATAAATTCTGATTTCGTATTCTCATCCTGATTTATTCAATTCATTGAAAATGCAACAAAGCTAAAACGCGGATCAGTGCCTTAACCCTTACATCAATAGATTTTCTCGGCATATCCTAAAACTCTCCGACTTTCTTAACGGTATTCCAATTCCTCAATTGTTGGCAGGCTCCCGGGTTTCTTTCCGCTGTGTGAATTTTCACTAAAATAAATCACAATGAGAAATTTAACTACGAAATCAAAACAAGAATTCATCACAAGAACTTCACTTTGGGACGCTTTTATTTCTTACCTGGAAAATATTTACTTCCCAGGCGCAGCTGAATCTTTAGATACAAAACTTATAGCTTTTGAGTATGAAAACTTTGTTTCCACTTACTCTTGATTCAAAAGGGGTTTCCCCTTTTTTTAGTCGTATTTTTAAATCAGGAAAATTCTTTTCCTTACTTCATATTCAAAATAAACATAAAACATAAAACTAGAAAGCCATTAACAGATAAACAGGCTTTCCGCTTAATCTTTCTTACACAAAGAATATCGCTTCAATCCCTGATGTTTTCCGGCACATAAGAACAGTAGATCTGAGGTGATCTACCCCGATTAAACTTCCCAAGTTATTGATCGCATTTTGGAACATGCAAATCGAGTTTCTTTTCGTGGAAATAAAATTTGCATTAATCCAAAACTGCTCAAAACTAAACGAGAAATTTAACCGGCGTGCCTGACAAAGTCCGTCTACCGACGGATGCCAATATAAATCCACAAGGCAGTGGTGAATAACAATGAAAAGATTTGATGTCTATGAAATGGTGACCAACCTGATTATTGAACGGATGGAAGTCGGAGTGGTCCCGTGGCAAATGCCGTGGAAAACTTCAGGTGGGATGCCCCGTAACTTAGTTTCCAAAAAAACATACAGGGGATTCAACTTCTGGTACCTGCTCAGCTTTGGGTTTGAAAATCCGTCCTTCCTGACCTTTAACCAGGTAAAAGATTTAGGCGGATCGATTAAGAAAGGCTCTAAGTCGTACCAGGTAGTTTTCTGGAAGATGCTCGACATTGAAAATAAACCGGATGATACCGGCAAAGTGCCAATGCTCAGGTATTACCGGATATTCCATATCGATAGTGTGGAAGGGATTGATCCCTCGAAAATACCATCCTCTGAAACACATGACCATGACTTTAATCCAATTGCTGCCTGTGAAGAAATTGTAAGCCAGTGGGAAGATTCTCCGGAGATAGAACATGGCAGCCATAATGCCTGTTATATCCCACTGCAGGATAAAGTGAGGATGCCAAACCCACGGGCATTTTACAAGGATGAAGAGTATTACAGCGTACTATTCCATGAATTATCTCATTCGGTTGGACACAGGAAACGCCTGAACCGCCATGAGAAGTTCCCTGACCACCGGTTTGGGAGCCATGATTACAGCCAGGATTATCCTAACTTTTATCTTATCCTAAACTAATTAGCATGTTCCCTGGCATAGAGTTCTTTAACTATTAAAAAGTTAGGATAATATTTTCCCTTTCATCCGTATACTACTCTCGAGTTTTAACGCTAAAGAATAATATATGGATATCAAAAAACTAAAAAAAACGCATCTACAGCTTTTGGATTACATGAAAGCGAATGGATTTGGCAGCGTCGCCATCGGCGGTGTCAAGGTCATGCTCAGACGTTTGTTTGATCATGAAGGAAAGTACACGTCTTACAATGATTTCTACAAGAAATTTATTTTCAAGGAAGGTCTTGAAGGAAGCACCAGAAGACTTGGTTATTACCGCACCTCAGTGCGCACTATTCAAGGATTTGATGAGTTCGATCATTTTCCCAACAGACTCAAATTCGCTCCTGTTCAGTACAGGGAATGTAGTTATGATCACTTGAACCCTACATTCAAAGGCATCGTTGATTGTTACAAGCAGGTGGCATTAAAAAAATGCAAAAGTGAAAAGTCAATCAGAGTAGAATCGAATATTGTTTCCACCTTTTTGTATCATATGCAACGAAATGGGGCCATTGATTTATGTGGTATCACGGAATCGATGATATTATCCTTCTTCTATGATGGATACAAGCAGCTCAGAGGTTGCTCTTATAGGACTAAAATTAAGACCGTATTAAAAGCAACTAAAGGGACTGACTACTATGCTGAATGCGCACGTATCATGGAAGATATGCCTCTTTTAAGAAACGGCAGAAAGAATTTTGCTACCCTTAAAGATGATGAGATTCGCATCATTAAAGAGAATCTACAAGAGGGTGCACGAAATGATTTGTCTTTACGCGATAAAGCTGTTGTGTCAATGGCTATGTATACGGCATTAAGAGGAACCGACATAGCTCAAATGCGGATTAACAATATCGATTTGGAAAGAGACCTAATCATACTTACCCAATCTAAAACGCAACAACCTACGATCTTGCCACTTAGGGCTGCTGTTGGCAATCCCTTGGTAGATTACCTCATAAGCGAACGTCCGAGGAATCTGGACATAAAGAGCATTTTCACTAATGCCCACGATCCGGAAAATCCGATGGACTCAGGCACCATAGGAGGTATCGTTAGACGTTTTTTTGAAAAATTAGGGATAAGGTGCGATGATAAAGAAAATGGTATACGGTTGTTCCGACGCTACCTGGCATCTAAAGTCCTCGAAAACGGCGTTCAGCCCAGGGTTATCAGTGACATTCTGGGACACCTGTCCCCGGAATCTTTAAATCCATATATCGACACTGACATCAAGCATCTGCGTGAATGTGGGTTAAGCATTGAAAAGTATCCCGTTGGAAAGGAGGTGTTCGAGGTATGAAAACGATTGAAGAACTGACTAATATCTATGTGGATTACCATAGATCTAAAGGAAAGAAATTAGGGCATCAGAGCTTCCTGCCATTAACAACGTTTACCCGTTTCTGTGTGAACAAAAAAAAGATACAGTATATATCGCAAGAACTGGTTGATGAATGGTGTGTGAAACGCCCGGGTGAAACTGAGCTATCACACAACGGTCGAGCAGGTTGTATCCGACAATTTATCAGGTACACTAACAGCTGCGACTATACATCCTTAATTCTTCCGGCACTAATCCAAATCTCCAGGCCAAAGAAGGTTGTCTCAGAAACGGAACTTCCTTTGGTTAAGACGTTCATATCGGACGTGATGGACAAATACATCTTTTACCTGAAAGCAACTAATCATCTGTCAAGATTTACACATAAGACTCTCATACGTTTTAACAAATACTGCGCATCGATTGGACCTGATGTAGCGATACTCACTGATGATATTGTCAATGGGTGGTGCAGCAAAAGGCCTGATGAACAATGCAAATCACGGAATTTGCGGATACTCCCGGTACGTAAGTTCTTAAAATATACCAACAAACACGGATGTACGAATGTGTTGATACCGGAAAACTTGCCCGTCAAAAAATCCACATATACTCCCCATGGATTCAATGAGGATGAGTTAAATGCGTTTTTTCATACCACCGCCACAATTAAACTTGTTGGGTGGCAAAACGTGTTGAGATTCAAACTTAGGAAAATGCAAGTTCCTGTATACTTCCGATTGCTTTACAGTACCGGTATGCGTACAAACGAGGCTCGTATGCTCCGATGCAATGACGTTGATCTCGCAAATGGCATAATCAATATAGCTCATTCCAAAGGTCTCGATCAACACAGAGTGGCATTGCATCCAACAATGTGGAACTTGTTAAAGCAATATAATGACGCTATGGAACGACTTATGCCTGGTAGGAAAATATTTTTCCCCAACAACAATGACAACTTCTATGGAATTGCGTGGCATGCAAATAACTTTAGAAATATCTGGAAAACCATATCCAGT
>JABMQB010000031.1 GCA_013203525.1 Mariniphaga sp. | reverse complement strand
GGATTGGATATTCGGAAACGGTTGATTATAAATTGCAAAGTTTAGCTATTCCATCTGAATATATTTCAAATCTTCTAAAAAAAGCTAATGCTCCAAAGTCACTTGAAAATCTAAAGGCTACCGGGAACAAAGCTGTTTCGGAAGCGAACAGCCGATTAAAAGGCTTGCTTATCGAAACTGATATGGGGAATATTTCTATCCGCTTATTTAATGAAACACCTGCATATCGCGATAACTTTATAAAACTTGCTCGTGAAGGGTATTTCGATAGTTTGCTGGTTCATCGTGTAATCCGTGGTTTTGGAATTCAGAGCGGGGCAGCTGATACCCGTTATGCTACAAAAGATGATATAGTAGGGTGGAAGGGACCTGGTTACACAATTCCTGCCCACATTGTCTTAAAATATTTTCATAAACGGGGAATGATTGGATCGCCGCGGAAACCGGACACTAAAAACTCTAAACGCCGTTCCGATGGTTCGCAGTTTTATATCGTTTCAGGAAGGCTGTATAACGATGCTGAGTTGGATGACTTGGAAGAAGATAATGATTATAAGTTTTCGGAAGAACAACGCAGGATTTACAAAACCATTGGCGGTGCACCACACATTGATGGTACATATACCGTTTTTGGTGAAGTTACTTCGGGTATGGCAATCGTCGATCATATTTCAAATGTGGATGTTGTCCGTGAATTCAGGCCGGTAGAAGATATTAGGGTGAAAAGGATAACTATTATAGAATAAATTAGTTATCCTTAAAAATCTCATTCATTTCCAATTCTTCTTTTAGCCAGAAAGTTTTTAATCCAGCCTTTTCAGCACCTTCAATATTTTCCTGAATATCATCCACAAAAAGGGTTTCATGCGGATTTACTCCCGATAGTTCAATTATCTTCAAAAATGAACTAACTGCCGGTTTTGCATCGTGGATTTCCTGTGAATAAAATACTTCATTAAAACAGGATGCAAATGAGAAGCCGTAATTTTCTGAAAATTCTTTTTCAAGTTTATCGATATGGATTTTGTTGGTATTGCTGTAAAGGAAAACTTTGTATTTTTTACGCAATTTTTGAATCGTTTCAATTCTTGAAAACGGAATTCCATCGAGCATGGCACTCCATGCATCATCAATTTGTTGGTCTGTAGCTTCCGGTTTGCCCAGAATTTCCCTTACGCGTATTCTGAATTTTTCTGGTGATACTTGCCCTGTTTGAAGTTGATAGAATATTTTATCGGAATAAGCCAGTTTTCCATCCAGTACATCTTCTTTTAAACCAAGTTTATAAAATGCCAGTACTGATGCATTAAAGTTAAGGTCGAGAATAACTCCTCCCAAATCGAAAATGATGTTTTTAATTCCTTTCAGGTCAATCTTCATTTTATTATTTTTAGGCTCGAAAGTTATTGAAATAATTCGGGATGAAGATAAATGGTAAACACTTTCATACTATTTGGTTAAAAAAAGATAACACAGCAATTGTCCAGGTTATCGATCAAAGGAAACTTCCTTTTCAATTTGAGGTTTTTAATTTGAAATCAAAAGAGGATATATTTTTTGCCATTCAGGAAATGGTGGTACGCGGAGCACCCCTAATTGGTGTTACAGCTGCTTATGGAATGTATTTGGCTGTTCTGAATTACAAAGGGAATGATATAGATTCTTTTTTGATTGAAACAGCTGAGTATTTAAAATCGTCGCGGCCAACAGCAGTAAATCTGGCATTTGCTGTCGATGGATTTCTTGATGAAGTTAAAGGTAAAAATGGAGAAAATGCAATTCAGGCAGGATTATATTTTTCAGAAAGTTTGAAACAAAAAGAGATTGATTTCAGTGACAAGATTGGAGAAGCCGGATTATCTTTAATTAAGGAAATTTATCAGCAGAAAAATAGTACTGTAAATATATTAACGCATTGCAATGCCGGATGGCTTGCTTGCATCGATTGGGGTACTGCAACGGCACCAATATACAAAGCGCACCATTCCGGAATACCTGTTCATGTTTGGGTTGATGAAACCCGTCCCCGCAACCAGGGAGCTAGGTTAACTGCATTTGAGTTGGGCGAAGAAGGAGTTCCTCATACTGTAATTCCTGATAATGCTGGTGGACACCTTATGCAACATGGAATGGTTGATTTGGTAATTGTTGGCAGCGACCGAACAACTTTAAACGGTGATGTTGCAAATAAAATTGGCACCTATTTAAAAGCTTTAGCAGCATTTGATAACAACATCCCGTTTTACGTAGCTCTTCCTTCATCATCAATCGATTGGAAAATAGAAGATGGAATTACCGAAATTCCAATTGAGGAAAGAAATCCGGATGAGGTAGCTTTAATAGAAGGTTTAGGCAAGGAAGGGATTACAAAAGTGCGCTTAATTCCAGAAAGGAGCAAAGCAAAAAACTTTGGATTTGATGTTACCCCGGCAAGGCTTGTTTCAGGTTTAATTACCGAAAGAGGAATTTGTAAGGCAAACAAAACCAGTATATTAAAATTATTTCCCAAAAAGAAATGAGTAAAATAAAAATTGCAATTATAGGTGGATCTGGATTGGATAATCCTGATATTTTAGAAAATACAGAATCAGTTAAAGTCGAAACTCCGTTTGGAGAACCTTCATCAGAAATAAAAACCGGCAGGATAAACGGTGTAGAAGTAGCAATTCTTGCTCGTCATGGAAGGAAGCACACCATACCACCTACGAAAGTAAACAACCGGGCAAATATTTGGGCAATAAAAGAACTGGGCTGTTCGCATATTTTAGCAACTACGGCATGTGGTAGTTTACGTGAAGAAATAGGACGTGGTGATTTTGTTATACTTGACCAGTTTATTGATTTTACCCGGCATAGGCACGTTACATTCTTTGATAAGTTTGAACCCGGAGAAATGAAACATACTCCAATGGCTGAACCTTTCGATAATATTCTTCGAAACTTTTTGATCGAAAATTCAGAAAAATTGGGATACAAGTTTCATCCAAAAGGAACAGTTATTACAATTGAGGGACCCCGATTTTCAACTCGTGCTGAGTCTAATATGTTTCGTGCCTGGGGTGCCGATGTAATAAATATGTCGACTGCACCTGAATGTATTCTTGCCAATGAACTCGAAATACCATATGCAGCAATTGCCATGAGTACTGATTATGATTGCTGGAAAACTGATGAAGATCCGGTAACGTGGAATGAGGTAATAAGAGTTTTTAATCTCAATGTCAACAAAGTGGTTAGGTTGTTAAAAGACACCATTTCGATAATACATTAATATAATTTAACAAAATAGTTAATAACCTTAACCTCTTCTGGCTTGTTTTGGCATAGGTTTTGTAAATATCAATGGAACTGTTTCAATGCCATGAAAACAGTAAAAACGTTCAATTAGCACCATATATTTTCAGCCACACTTCTAGGTGGGCTCACAATCTTAAACAGTGTCCAAAAAAAGGCACTGTTTTTTTTATTTCATGAATTAATGTTTATATTATTGTCTGAATGCAGACGAAATAATCGTCAATTTAAAAAATAGTTGGTGATAACACATGGTGCACAAATTGAGCGGTTCAAGGCAATTGATCCAAAGTTATCGGAGAAATTATTTCTTCCTTATGCTGATTTTATGGTTCAGGCAGGATTTCCATCGCCAGCTGAAGATTATTCTGAAGAACGCCTTGACCTGAATAAAAAACTTATAATAAATCCTACAAATACTTTTTTTGTTAGAGTGAAAGGTGAGTCGATGAATGGCGATGGTATTTCCAATGGTGATTTATTAATTGTGGATAGATCGGCTGTTCCCAGCGATAACTCAATTTTGGTTTGTTTTATCGATGGGGAGTTTACCTTGAAAAGAATTAAACGAAGCAGTTACAACTGTTTCCTTGAGCCATCAAATCCCGGTTTTCCACTCATAAAAGTTGATCCTGAAAATGACCTTCGTATTTGGGGTGTTGTTACCTGGTCTATAAAAAAACATTATTAAATTATTCACAGATGTTTGCATTGGTCGATTGCAATAATTTTTATGTTTCGTGTGAGCGTGTTTTTCGCCCCGATTTAAATAACAAGCCTGTGGTGGTTCTTTCCAATAACGATGGTTGTATTATATCTCGTTCGGAGGAAGCAAAAGTAATTGGGCTGAAAATGGCAGAACCGATATTTCAAAGAACCAAGCTTGTAAAAGAAAGAGGGGTACATGTTTTTTCATCTAATTATACTTTGTACGGTGATTTGTCGCAACGGGTAATGGAAACTTTGAAATCGGTTTGTACTCATGTGGAAATATACAGCATCGATGAAGCATTTCTTAGTTTAACAGGAGTTGAGGATAATCTATTTGATTGGGCCTATAACGTAAAAAAATACGTTCGACGTGCAACCGGAATCCCAATTTCCATTGGGATTGCTCCAACCAAAACCTTGGCTAAAATTGCTAATAAAGCTGCAAAACAAGGCAATGGAATTTTTATTGTTAGAAATGACAGGCATCGCGATTGTATGATAAGAAATACAGCCATTGAAAAAGTATGGGGAGTTGGCAGGCAATACTCAAAACTATTATTAAGAATTGGTGTCAAAACAGCATACGATTTTTCGCAGCTTCAAGATACATGGTTGAGGTCTAAAATGAAGATGATGGGTTTGCGTATTAAAAAGGAACTACATGGAGAATCTTGCATTCCGCTCGATATGATTATTCCTTCAAAAAAAGCAATTGCAACAACCCGGGCATTTGGAAAAAAAACAAAAGATATCAAATTACTGAAAGAGGCAGTATCAACTTACGCAGCCCGTTGTGGTGAAAAGCTCAGGAAACAGAAATCTGTGGCAAACCTTATGACAGTTTTTATTCACACAGATCCTTTTAATTCAAATGACCTTCAGTATAATAAAAGTAAATCTATAACTTTACCAGTGGCATCCAATTGTAGCCAGGAACTGATTCGATATGCCCTTTTATTGCTCGATGAAATATATGATACTGCTTATATATACAAAAAAGCAGGAGTAATAGTCGAAGGGTTGGAGACCCAGGAGGTTTGCCAGTCTAATCTTTTTGATAAGTTTGCCAGGATCAGGTATAAAAAGTTATCAATTATTATCGATGGTTTAAACAAAAACTTTGGTCGGGATAAAGTAAAAATTGCAATTCAGGGTACAGGAAAAGAATGGAAGCTCAGGCAGGAAAAATTGTCAAAAAGATATACAACAAACTGGAATGAAATTTTGGAAGTTAAAGTGTAGGATATGTGTTTTTATTATGCAGTTGTAAAGGTTAATGCAAACAGGTTATTTGAGAATAAAATCATTTCTGAGAAACAGTTGGATTTGTTCCCCAATCAGTATTTTGTTAATGGTTTTGAGTTCCCGTTGATGCCTATTATTTCAAATGATGATCCGGGGCAGATACAGATGTTTCATTGGGGATTGGTTCCTGTAAGCACTCGTTCAAAAGAAAACGCAATTGACTTTTTAAAAAAGTATAATACTTTAAATGCAAAGGCAGAAACTATTTTTGAGAGCCGGATGTTTAGTCAATTGATTTTTGAAAGGAGGTGCCTGGTTTTGTGCAGCGGCTTTTTTGAATGGCGGCATAAAGAGCCTGGGAAAAAAAGCACATCGAAATATCCATTTTATGTCACAATGAAAGACGAAGGAATGTTTGTTTTTGCTGGTATTTGGAATCAATTTACAGATCGTGGAACCGGGGAAATATTCAAAACCTATTCCATCATTACTACTCCCGCAAATGAAATGTTGGAGATTATCCATAATACGAAAAAAAGAATGCCCCTGATCCTTCCACCCGAAAAAGCAATGGATTGGTTATCGCCTGATCTTGATCAGTCACAGATTAAAAGTTTCATTCATCCATTTGATCCTTTGCTAATGAAGGCTCGTTCAATTTCACGGATCAATCCTTTTCTTGCAGCCTCAAATAATAATCCCGGAATTAATGCTTATTATGAGTACGGCGAGTTAGACGAATTACTAAAACTGCATCCTGGTTTTTTTGAACAAAGTGTTGACCTACGGTAATAAAGATTATTATTTCTGAATTTTCCAGAGTAATAATTTGTTAAATCGTGCAATCGTTGATGATTGATTTTTTCATTATGAACTAAAAAAGGATATTTTTGTCTGTTCATTAGAAAAACCGGAAGAATAAAAAGAAAAATAGCATTATGG